>DASQZK010000190.1:0-6485 GCA_035638735.1 Bacteroidales bacterium | reverse complement strand
AATGGTTACAAGGATAGTAGAAGGTCTGATGGCCGTTTCAACGTCAGCCGGATGAACGCTTCCTTTTGCATCGACGTCAAGGTAGGTTACGTCAAAGCCCTGTTTTTCAAGCCGCCTGCATACCTCTAGAACAGCAGGATGTTCAATGGTTGTGGTTATGATGTGATTTCCTTTATCGCGCAGAGCCAAAGCTGTGCCGGTAATAGCCAGGTTATTGGATTCAGTTCCCCCGCTTGTGAAGATAATTTCTGAAGGGCGGCAGTTTAACAGGCCGGCTAACTGTTTCCTGGCCTCTTCAACGGCTTTCCTGGTCTGGATCCCGTACCAATGTGTGCTCGAAGGATTGCCAAAATGTTCCCTCAGGTAGGGTATCATGTGGTCTGCAACTTCGGGGTCAACAGGTGTTGTGGCATTGTAATCGAGATATACAGGGTTCATGTCTTTGGTTTTTTTTTCAACATTGCTATGTAAAAATAATTTATTACAACTTATTCGTTTCGGCAAAATACCGGCACCATGGAGCAAGTCCGCAAATGTTGCATTTCGGCTTTCGCGCCACACAGACATACCTTCCATGCAGGATCAGCCAATGGTGAGCTTTGGGAATCAGTTCTACAGGGATGTGTTTTAATAGCTGCCGTTCCGTTTCCAATGGCGTTTTTGCATTGGTGGTCAGGCCTATTCTTTTCGATACCCTGAAAACATGCGTATCCACAGCAAGTGCAGGCAGGTCGAAAACAACGGAAGCGATAACATTGGCGGTCTTCCTGCCCACGCCCGGTAACTTTTGAAGCAAGGTGGTGTCAGACGGCACCTCTCCATTGAATTCCTCCAGCAGTGTCCTTGCCATTCCCGATAAATGTTTGGCCTTATTATTAGGATAAGAACAGGATTTGATGTATTCCAGGATTTCTTCGGTGCCCGATGCCGCCAGTGTCTCAGCATCGGGAAACCGTTCAAAAAATGGCGGCGTGATCATATTCACCCTCTTGTCGGTGCATTGTGCAGACAGGATTACCGCCACAAGCAATTCATAAGGACTGTTGTACTTTAACTCCGTTTCAGCCACCGGCATGTTCGCCTGGAACCAGCTGATCACTTTTTCAAATCGTTCCTTCTTTCTCATAAAATTCCACTCTTTCAGCTTCTAAAATTAATAAAAAACCAACGTTTTATCCATCTGCGTGAACAATGCGCTCCAATGTAATGTCTTATTCGTGATACGCACGCAGGAACATAATTCAGACTTTGAGGTTGCTCCTGTAATTAACTTTTTTACGTTAATATTTAGTTATTTTCACTAATTAACTTGCAATTTTTAAGCATAATGCTTTATTTTGCTAAAAATATTTAAGATTATGTTCCGCTTTGCAAACAAGTATTATTTTTATTTTACATCGCTTTTGTAGCTAATCGGGAACATATTGATTTGTGTTTGATCCCGGTAAATCACCGGGAAATTTTTTTTTGAAAGCATGAGAAAAACAAACAACATCCGGAATTGGTATTATTATTTTTTCTTTTTTACCGGGAATTGACCCGCCGGGATACCTGTTGTTATATGAAATAACTATAAATAAAAGGTCCCGGTGTCAACCGGGGCCTTTTTTATTTTTGTATTATGGAAACCCAGACAACGGAAAACATTAGTCGGATAGCCATTCAAGGGGGCTATGGTGCATTTCACGAGATTGCAGCCTTGCATTATTTCGGTGATGAGAATATTGAGATTCTCCCCAGGAATACGTTTAAAGATCTGATGAAGTCGTTAAAAAAGCACCAGGTGGATTACGGGATCATGGCCATCGAGAACAGTCTTGCCGGAAGTATTCTGCCTAATTACACCCTCATCAAGGATTCCCGGATGAAGATCATCGGAGAAATATATCTCAGGATAAAACAGAACCTGGTGGCTCTTCCGGGGCAGTCGATAGCCGACATTAAGGAAGTGTTCTCCCATCCAATGGCCATTCTCCAGTGTCAGATGTTTTTCGATCAGTATCCCGGTATTAAACTTATTGAAAGTCTTGATACGGCCTTATCGGCCAGGGATATAAAGGAGAAGCAACTCCGTGGGGTTGGTGCGATTTCCAGCGGTCTTGCAGCCAGGAAATATGAGTTGGAAATACTAGCTCCAGGCATCGAAACGAACAAAATGAACTATACCCGCTTTCTTATCCTCAAAGAGAACAGCAACGGTCTGGATTATAACATATCTGATTTTAACAAAGCTTCTATTCATTTTGCCCTGGCTCATAAAACAGGGTCATTGTCAAAGATTTTGTCTATTTTGTCATATTATGATATTAACCTGACCAAGATACAGTCGATGCCAATTATGGGAAAGGACTGGGAATACCAGTTTTACGCCGACCTGATGTTTGACGATTATGAATGGTATCATAAGTCGATCGATGCCATACGTCCTTTCACCAGTGAACTGGGCATTTTAGGCGAATATGAAAAAGGAAAATCAATCATGGAATAAAAAACTCAGAGATATGGGAATCAATTTAAATCTGGAGCCTTTTAACCTGTGCGGAGAATGCATGAAAAGGCCTGTAATAATTGCCGGACCCTGCAGCGCAGAATCGCAGGAGCAGGTACTGTCGACAGCCAGGGAGCTGGCGGCAGGAGGAATTAAAATCTTCAGGGCCGGGATATGGAAACCCCGTACCCGACCCAATGCTTTTGAAGGTGTAGGGAGTGAAGGGCTGAAATGGCTCAAGGCTGTAAAAGAAGAGACCGGGATGCTGACATCCACCGAAGTAGCAAATGTAAAGCATGTGTATGAGGCGCTCAAGAATGGTATTGATATCCTTTGGATTGGAGCCCGTACAACGGCAAATCCATTTGCTGTGCAGGATATTGCCGATGCCCTCAGGGGTGTTGATATTCCTGTTCTTGTGAAAAACCCGGTGAACCCGGACGTCGAACTCTGGATTGGAGCCCTGGAGCGGATAAACAATGCCGGTATTACTCAGTTGATGGCCATTCACAGGGGCTTCTCCATCTACGACAAGAACCTGTTCAGGAATGATCCCCAGTGGCAGATACCCATTGAGCTCAGACGGCGTATTCCCGACCTGCCTATCATTACCGATCCGAGTCATATTTGCGGTAACCGTCATCTGCTCTACGACGTGTCACAGAAAGCCATGGACCTGAATTTTGACGGCCTGATCATTGAATCGCATATAAACCCGGATAAAGCCCTCAGTGATGCGAAACAACAAATTACACCTGCTGTTCTTGGTGAATTAATCAGCCGCCTGGTTCTCAGGGAACCTGATGCGGGTTTCCAGGCAGCGCTTACCCTGGCAGAATTACGTGAGCAAATAGATAAGCTCGACGATAAACTGTTAAATTTGTTCGAAAAAAGAATGAAGGTCGTCGAGGAAATAGGGTATCAGAAAAAAACCAATAACCTGACCATTCTTCAGTCGAAAAGATGGGACGATATTCTTAAGAAACGAGTCAGTCTGGGAAGCAGGAAAGGACTCAGCGAGGAATTTATTATGAAGGTTTTCAGGGCAATCCATCAGGAATCGATCAACCACCAGACTATTGTTATGAACAAACAGGAACAGACAGCTAATGCCGACAATAAAGCTTAATACAGGCGCTGGTACTACGGAGATTTCAATTCCCGGCAGACTGGAAGATATTCGACGACTCTGTAACCCCGCGCGGACAATTCTCCTTGTGGATGAAAACGTTAACCGGCTGCACGGCCAGACGTTCGATGGCTTCATGGTTATCGATATCGGTTCAGGCGAAGGCAGTAAAACCATTGATCACGCATCCTGGATCTATGGTGAACTCATAAGCAGGGAAGTTGACAGATCATGGTCAGTTGTAGGTATTGGCGGTGGTATTGCTACAGACCTGGCGGGTTTTATTGCATCCACGTTTCTTCGCGGACTGAATTTTGGTTTTGTTTCCACAACACTCCTTGGCCAGGTGGATGCTGCTATCGGCGGTAAGAACGGCCTGAATTACAAGGGTTACAAGAATATGATCGGTGTCATACGCCAGCCCGGCTTCGTTATTTGTGACACAGAACTTTTAAAATCCCTTCCCAAAAGAGAATTTATCGGTGGGTTTGCCGAGATTATTAAATATGCCGCCATCAGGAGGCCCGACCTGTACCCGTATCTCCAAAATCATATCCTTGAGGCAACCTCATTCAACAATGAGGTGCTCACTCATCTGATCCGCGAATCAGTGGCTACCAAGATAGAGATAGTGGAATCGGACGAACATGAAAGGGGAGACCGTAAGCTTTTAAATTTCGGGCACACCTGTGGTCATGCCCTGGAGAAACGTTACCAGGTGAGTCATGGTGAAGCAGTGGCTATCGGTATGATCCTGGCCGGCAGACTTTCTGTGAATTTGGGGATGATATCATCCGGGAAAGTATCCGGACTTGAAAAACTCATTGCTGAAGCAGGTTTACCGGTAGAAATGGATTTTGACATTACAGAGATTGCAGAGATCATGCGCAGTGATAAAAAACGGAGAGGTGACGATCTACAGTTTATCCTGCTTGAAGACTTGGGAAAGGCTGTTGTGAAAAGCATTCCCCTGAACGATTTAAATGCCATGCTACATGATTTGTATTAGCCTCGGAGATATGGCGTTTGCCGATGCCTTGTCGCTGGCCCGCCAGGCACGCATGGTTGAGATAAGGCACGACCTTTCCGGCTATGATTATCCCCACCTTGCACAACTGATTAAAACGGCTTCCCGGAGTGTGGTTACCTGTCGACCGGGGACACTCAATGACAGTGAAAGGCTTGATGTCTTCTCGTTTGCCCTGAAAAATGGTGCTGATTATGTGGATGTCGAGATGGAGAACAGTGTTCCTTTTATTGAAGAGGTCAAATCACTAACCCGGCATTTTGCCGGAGACCTCATCATTTCGTATCACAATTTTGAGATGACACCCATACTGCCGGAACTGGAATCGATACTCAAACATTGCTATGGTTTGGGTGGTAATGTTGCAAAAATTGCAACCATGGTAAACAATGATACTGACATCACCAATCTTCTCTCGCTCTATCGTAAGAAGGGTCGCAAGGTGGTGTTGGGGATGGGTGATAAGGGCATGATTACCAGGGTGGCCTCTGTACCCCTGGGGGCTGAATTTACCTTCGCAGCTTCCGGTGCTTCGGAGACGACAGCTCCGGGGCAGCTCACCGAAGATGAACTTTTGGAAATTTACCATATTTTAAAAATTGATGTACTATGAACTCGTTCGGCCGTTTATTCCGGGTTTCACTTTATGGCGAATCGCATGGCAATTCGGTAGGTATCGTTGTGGATGGTTGTCCGGCAGGCATACCACTTACCGGTAAAGATTTTGAAGGTGATCTCAGGCGGCGCCAGGGGGGGGCCAAAGGGACTACACCTCGAAAAGAATTTGACATACCTCACTTCATGAGCGGGCTGTTCGAAGATCATACTACAGGCGCTCCTCTCAATGTGCAGTTCGAGAATTCAAATACCCGATCGAGCGATTACAGCAGATTCAGAGATATGCCGCGTCCGGGACATGCCGATTTCACGGCCTCGCAGAAATTCGGAGGATTTGAAGATTACCGTGGCGGCGGCCATTTTTCTGGCAGACTCACTCTGGGCATTGTCTCGGCCGGCGTTATAGCCAAAAAAATTATTGCCCCTGTTACTGTGCAAGCACGCCTTATCGAAGCCGGCGGAATGAGCGATATTGACAGCGCTGTGGGAAAAGCAATCGAAGATAATGATTCCATTGGGGGGATCGTGGAATGCCGGGTAAGAAATGTACCTGCCGGTCTTGGTGAACCTTTCTTCGATTCGGTGGAATCGCTGCTGGCACATATTGTCTTTGCTATCCCGGCAATAAAAGGAATTGAATTCGGCGCCGGCTTTGCCGCTGCCCGTATGCGGGGACTTGAACATAACGATACTATCGTGGCAGCCGACGGTACTACCGAAACAAACCATGCCGGTGGAATTAACGGCGGTATCAGCAACGGGAACGAAATCCTGTTTCGCGTGGCCGTTAAACCTGCAAGCAGCACATCCCAACCACAGCAAACCCTGAATGTGAAGACGGGAAATGTTGAGGAACTCAGGGTAGAAGGCCGTCACGATAAATGTATTGCCCTGCGTGTTCCACCTGTCCTTGAAGGTGCAACCGCTATCGTTCTTGCCGACTTGCTCATGCAGGAAGGAAAAATTAACCGGATTTTTAAACAGGAAAACTGAAAAATTATGAGAATTGCCGTTGTTGGAGCAGGAAATATGGGCTCCTGGTTAGTGGAATCACTTTGTCTTGATTATGAAGTAGGCGTATACGATGCAGACCGTAAAAAACTGAAATATTTCTTTAACTCCAGGAAATTTCTCTATTACGAGGAATTGTTCGAATTCCAACCCGATATGCTGATTAATGCTGTCAGCCTCGAAAATACGGTAAAAGTCTTTGAAGAGCTTGT
>DASQZK010000189.1:0-2393 GCA_035638735.1 Bacteroidales bacterium | reverse complement strand
AATCAAATTCATATTTTCTGCCGGTTTGAAATTAGAATATCGGTTATTCTGCAGAAAGCAAAAACCGGCGGATTTATCGAAATGATTTTATTACTTTTACCAGTCCAAACAAATAGCAAAAACATAAATTAGTCTACAATGAAGCCTCTTATCGCACTACTGGTATTATCTTTCGCCTGCCTGATCTCATGCAAAAACAGGGCACCCATTACCACACCCGGGAATGAAATACCGGAACAATTCAGTCCGTCGGCAGAAAACCAGGCATCCCCATCAGTACAGGACGCTGACCAGGCATTGCGTGATGCTGCTTTCGAAGGAAACTTACAAACGGTTAAGCAACTTCTGTCCGGGAAAGCTGATGTTACCTCAACCGATGAAGATGGCCGAACAGCTCTTATGCTGGCGTCTTATAATGGTTATACCGATATTGCAAAATTGCTTGTCACATCGGGGAGCCGGATTAATGAACTTGACAAAGAGGGCCGCAGTGCCCTTATGTACGCTTCAACTGGCAACTTCCCTGAAACGGTTCGTCTTTTACTTAATAACGGGGCAAAAATCAACCTTGCCGATACAAAGGAACATTTTACCGCACTCATGTTTGCAGCCTCGGAAGGCCAGACTGAAGTGGCCCGCATTCTTCTGGAACACGGCGCTGATCGTTCAATGAAAGATGTGGATGGTGACAGTGCCCTAAGCTTTGCCCGGCAGAATAAACATGAAGAAATGGCAAAGCTTCTTGAATCGTGGAATAAATAGCCCGGTCAACCTGCAGCTGCTTAAGTCCTAAAGTCCGGCAGTCCCGGAATTAACAAACTGAAATCAGGCATTGGGAAGCTTCATCCTGGTCACCGGAATTCAAACAGCTAATGTTCACCTTGCGGGCATCCACTTCTTTTTGATTTCAGGTTTATGAATACGTCCGCATCTTTAGAACTGGTATTTAACCAGGCTTATACAATGGTTACTACTCCGCGGGGTAATAATTCGAACAACATTGAGTAAAAAATGTCATATCAAAGACAGAACTTGATTTAGCATCTCTTTTTAATTATCTTCCAGCACGTTACCATGAAAGAAATGCGTTCATCCTCACGGCTAAAAACATTGTACCATGAAAAGAAGGGAATTTATCCGAACAGCAGCTATTGCAGCCCCCGCCCTCCAGCTTTTTCCTTCCGGACTTTCCGGCATAACCAGGGAAAAGATGCCACTCAAGCTTGAAAAAAGGTCACTTGGCCGGACAGGCGAAAAATTGTCTATCCTGGGATTTGGAGGTATTGTTGTGATGAATGCCACCCCCGGGGAATCGGATCAGCGTGTTAAACAGGCCATCGACTACGGCGTCAATTATTTTGATGTTGCCCCGACGTATGGCGATGCAGAACTGAAACTCGGGCCGGCTTTGAAACCATACCGCAAAGATGTGTTCCTGGCCTGCAAGACCCAGGAACGTACCCGTGAAGGTGCCAGGAGAGAACTGGAGGCTTCACTTGAGAGGCTTCAGACGGATCATTTCGATCTATACCAGCATCATGCGGTGAGGGAGATGAAAGATGTAGATACTATTTTTGCACCGGGCGGAGCCATGGAAGCATTTATTAAAGCCAGGGAAGAAGGGTTGGTCAGGTTTCTCGGTTTTTCTGCCCATTCAGTAGAAGCCGCCATGGCCCTGATGGAGCGCTACGATTTTGACACGATACTCTTCCCGGTAAATTTCGCAACCTGGTATGCCGGCCATTTCGGGCCACAGGTCCTTGAGAAAGCCAGGCAAAAGGACATGGGTATACTTGCCCTCAAAGCCATGGCACGTCGTCCCTGGCCGGAAGGTGCCAAACGGACAAACAATAAGACCTGGTATGAACCCCTCAACACGCCGGCTGAAGCACAGATGGGCCTGCGCTTTACCCTTTCACACCCGGTAACGGCCGCTATCCCTCCCGGTCATGAAGATTTGTTCAGGATGGCTCTCGACCTGGCAACCCGCTTCGATCCCCTTAACGAAAACGAAGTTCTGGCCATTAAACAAAAAGGATTGAAGGGACAGCCCCTTTTTAGCTATCCGATGGATTAGAAGAAACCGCCCATAAGGAAATGATGGCCGTTTAAAAAATGTTGATCGTAAGATCCACAGCGGTAACTCCGGGGAATATCAATACCCGGTCAGAAATCCAGAATTGCTTTCCGCAGGTAGAATGCTTCGGCATAATTTACCGCGCTTTCCATTCCCCGCAGTCTTGGAAGCGCTCTGAATGTTTCATTGTCGAACCAGTGCTTTCCGGCTTGTGAGGCATAAGCCTTATGAAGATAGCCGATTTTCTCGTTGAGGATCGCTTCCTCAATATGCACAAATGCCCCGGGAATACCCAGGTCGCCGTCCCATTTAGGAA
>DASQZK010000188.1:0-7083 GCA_035638735.1 Bacteroidales bacterium | reverse complement strand
GCATTAACCTGGAATTGATTGACCAGTTGTCCAAGTAGTTTCAGCAGGTCCTGCTCAGAATCAGGAAATTTGACGTTTTTAAAAGCACTGCTGTCTCTCAGTCCTTTAATGCTGGCTTCGTTAAATCCATGGTAGATAGCTTCTTCCTCGAAACGGGCCATTTCTCCGGCTGCCTCCTCCATGTCTTCAAGGTTAATATCGTCCGCGCCCCGGGCAGCATTGTCGAGTTCCCAGATATCGAGGTGGAACGGTTTTCTCACCTCAATTAATGGAAGCACTTTATGGATACCGTAGTTTACGCTGTTTTTATCTTTTGGCGCAACAATTTTCAGACGGCCCAGCGATACGGCACCGTAGGTGATTCCCCTCGGTCCGTCGATGTCGACAAATTTCCGGGCAGTTAACAGATTATTAAAGACCTTCTTTGCCTGGGCGCTGATTTCTTCCCAGGCTTCATCGGTAACAGGTGCGAGTGATTTTTTCAGAATATCCATGATTATATATGCATTTATAAGGTTCGGCTGCCATTCCGCAGCTCTCATTTATCGCTTAATCCAAGCGAACCATTTGAATCCTGTCCTTTTTTATCCCCGGTATCTTCTTCAATATCGGTGACAGGTATATCGGTGAACAGGTACGTTTTCATTTTTTCGTCCCACCCTTCCATATTTCTGCGGAGCCACTCAAGGGTCATACATGCATGTTCCATTTCTTCATGCATGTTGTGCTGCATAATCCCGACCAGGCTTTCATCGTGGCTGGCGTCAACACGTTGCCGGTACCAGTCTATAGCTTCAACTTCTTCCTGGAGCGTATGCAAAGCTCTCGCATAATCGCGTGTTTTTTCAGAAAGTTCATTGGTTGGTTCATGATAGTCAGACATATTATTTCCTCCATTTTATAATTTGTTTACAGTGTATTGACTGTATCAAAACTGTACCAAACCTAACCGGTACTGATAATCTGTTCTTTTTAGCACCAGGGAAAAACAAACTGTGGTATAAATTCCACAATTAACGGTGATTTCAGGACACGGTTATAGAGCACGGTCAATGGTTATGACCGTGACAATTTCTACTGTGAAAATAAGAGTCAGTTTTGGTCAGACTTTTCATCATCAATTAGGGTCTGGTCGACTTTATTCTCGACCTTGTTCATTTCCACTTCAGCCTTTTCGATACGTTGTTTGCGGTCCGATTTCTTAAGTTTAGCAATGAGGCGCTGTAAAAAAGGGAAAACGGGTGCCAGGAACAATACGCCGATAATAATCAGAATATACCCGAGGGGAATAAAAGGAATAAGCATAAAAACGCTTCCGGCAATAAAAATAAGCAGACCAAGAACCGGCCTGATATATTTCTTATGTTGTGGTTTAAGTCCTAACATGACTGGTTTTCAATACTCACTATGTGATGATTCTGACGGATAAAAACGGGGGCGTCTGAAAAGGCTGATAAACCAAAATCAAAGCCAGAAGGCACGCTCAACCGGGTTTCCCGGTAAAAACGATCGGTACTCCGAAGCCCTAATCTCTCCGTATTTGCCATCAGAGTATCCCTTTTTTGATCAAATTCTTTTCAGACATCCCCGTTTCGGGTAAAAACAGAAAATAGGAGGTTTCCCGTTTATTTTTCTTCTGCAATGCCGATTACGCCGCAGGCAACTCGTCCGCCAGCATTCCCGGTAGGCTGGGAGGTAAGGTCGTCTTCACCGGCATGAACGATGATTCCTCTGCCAATGATAGAATGTTTACCTGTAAATGACAACATATTATCGGTCATGTCGAGTGTGGCATTGCCGTCGGCATTGGCAGTAATGTTGCCAAGATCACCGACGTGCCGGACGGCAGCGTTTGGGCCGCCATGATTAACGCCTTCGGGATTGAAGTGTCCGCCAGCTGACGTACCGTCGGCAGCCGTGCAATCGCCATATTCATGAATATGGAAACCATGCTTCCCTTCGGTCAGACCGTGAACCTCGGCCACAACATGGATACCGCTGTCGGCCTTTGTAAAGGTAACCGTGCCATATACCTGGTTGCCTTCGGTAGGATGTAAAACACAAACGGCCTTCGTTACTTCAGGGCCCGACATTTGTGAGGCCTCTTGCTGCACTTGTTGGGAAGAATTTGGATTGCAGCTGCTTAAAACCAGGAATGCTGTCATTACAACTAATCCCTGAATTGTCATTTTAATTTTTTTCATTCTTTGTCCTCCAACTTTAGTATGATTGAATTTAAATTTGGTCAACTTTGGATGCCATGATAAAATCGTTTACCGAAAGGCCGTCAATACTGTGGGTTGAGAATTCAACCTCAACACTGTTAAAGTGCAGACCAATATCAGGATGATGGTTTTCGGCTTCGGCAATAGGGGCGATATCATTAATAAAAACGACACCCCGGTTAAAATCCTCGAACATAAATTCCCGCCTGAGGATTTTTCCTTCTACAACGGTCCAGCCGGCAGAAAGTCGATTGAGATAGTCATCTATTTCTCCCTCAACAAGAGGTAGCGTCCCTTTAGGCAAGGGTTTGCAATGCATTTCATTTAATTCCATGCGTTCCATATTTTTAATTTAACCTTAATTTTCTGATTTTTAACAAATTACGTTTTTCATAAAACAACGAATCTGAAAGATCTCAATAAGCTGTCTTTGAGTCAATTATAAACAAACGATGCGAGTCAAATGTTGACTTAACCTCGAAATCAGGGTCAACAGCAGGATCTTTCATGCCTTCAGGAGCCTTCCCGCTGAATAATTTCAGGTTATGACTAACTATATCAATGCCTCTCGTTTAGTACGAACACTGTTGGAACCAAAATTGTTAATTCCATTTGAGGAATCACCCTAAAAATTGAAAAAGAAGTATGGGTATGGATCAGGGTCTCCCTTATCATAGCTATAGTATCGAAAAAGTTTTCCGCAATTTCGAGAGCACACGACACGGACTTGATAAAGAACAGGCTGCAAGACGATTACATCAAATCGGCAAAAACAGGTTAAAAGAGAAACAAGAAAAGAGCCTGTTCAGAATATTTATCGATCAAATCAATAATCCGGTCATCTATTTGCTCACTGCAGCAGCAACGGTTTCCTTCCTTTTTCAGGATATCCCGGAGGCTATTGCCATCATCGTTGTCATTATTTTTAATGGCATAATTGGTTTTTGGATGGAATACCAGGCAAGGACTTCGATGGCTTCCTTAAAGAAACTCGACCGCCTGACGGCCCGGGTTGTCAGGAATGGTGAAGACAGTGAAATCAATTCCGAAAATCTTGTCCCCGGAGATATCATCATTCTGGAAGCGGGTAATCTGGTTCCGGCAGATGGTCGCCTGATTGAATGTGCCAACTTTTCTACAGATGAGTCACCACTCACGGGTGAATCGTTACCGATGGAAAAGGACAGTGCACCAGTTAAAGAACAAACTCCGCTCGCTGACCGGAATAATATGGTCTATAAAGGCACATCTGTTACAAACGGCAACGCCGAAGTGCTGATCACAGCTACAGGGATGCATACTGAAATAGGGAAGATAAGCCGCCTTGTCGATGAAGCCGGAGAGGAGAAAGTTCCCCTTAATGAAAAACTTGCCGGATTATCAAGGACCCTGATATGGGTCACGGTCGGATTAGCAGCATTATTTTTCCTGGCAGGATGGCTCAGTGGTAAAGAGATGCTTTATCAACTGCTACAAACAGCCATAGCATGGACTGTTGCTGCAATTCCCGAAGGTCTGCCAATAGTTGCCAGTATTGCTCTGGCACGGGGAATGCTGAGACTGGCCAGGCATAATGTGATTATAAAAAAATTATCGGCTGTTGAAACCCTGGGGGAGACAACCATTATTTTTACAGATAAAACAGGAACTCTCACCGAAAACAAGCTTTCAGTGGCTTCCCTTTCCTTCCCCGGGCGGGAATGGTTAGCAGAAACCGACATCATTGATGACCTGAGGTCCGGAGAAGAGGAAGAACTAGAAAATTTTAGGCATTTCATCAAAATAGCTGTTCTCTGTAATAATGCTGAAATTGAAAATGACAGCACGAAAGGTGATCCCCTTGAAATCGCTCTCTTAAGGTTCGCAGGTAAAATGAACCCCCGGAAAACGCAGCATTTACAAGAATGGCAAAAAATAAAAGAAGATCCTTTCAATTCGGAATCAAAAAGAATGATCACGGCCCACAAAGACCGTAACAGGATTTACGTTGCCATGAAAGGAGCAACTTCAGCCGTGCTCAGAGACTGTACCTCCATCCTTTCCAAAGGGCAGGTTAATCCCATGGATGAAAAGGAAAGACAGACATGGCTGGAAAAAGATACACGATTTTCCGAAAAGGGTTTTCGGGTTTTTTCATTTGCTTATTATGTTCAGAAAAAGGTTAATCACAATCATGACGAACCGTTAGCAGAGGTTGATTTTATTTATGCCGGAATGGTCGGATTCATGGACCCGTCAAGAAAGGATATACCTCCCGCAATGGAAGACTGTCACCATGCAGGCATCAGGGTAATAATGGTTACGGGTGATCATCCCGGCACGGCTTTGAACATTGCCAGGGCGGTTCACCTCCTTGAACCCGGCGCACGGGAAAACGCAAAGGAGATGGTTACGAAAGGCGATAAACTGCAACCCGGCGAAACCGGACCGGATGATATAACCTCCTACAGCATCTTTGCCCGTGTTAATCCAGCTCAAAAACTTGATATAGTCAGACATTTCAAAGATAAGGGGGATATTACAGCTATGACTGGTGACGGCATCAATGATACACCTGCCATGAAAACAGCCGATATCGGTATCGCCATGGGGAAAAGAGGATCACAGGCAGCACAGGAAGTAGCTGATATTATTTTGAAAGACGATTCGTTCCCCAGTATTGTAAGAACAATAAAACAGGGCCGAATCATCTTCGAGAACATCCGGAAATTTATTATCTACCAGCTTTCAT
Source organism: Bacteroidales bacterium (assembly GCA_035638735.1). Classification (GTDB taxonomy): domain Bacteria; phylum Bacteroidota; class Bacteroidia; order Bacteroidales; genus DASQZK01. Next base: position 2,127 of record DASQZK010000188.1, on the reverse strand, counting down.
ATCACATAGCGGAGATCCTGATCATTGCGGCAGTAAGTTTTTCAGTTTATAATCTTCCTCTCCTTCCCTTGCAACTGTTGTTCCTTAACCTGCTCTCAGATGTCTTCCCTGCCCTGGCTCTCGGTATCGGAAAAGGTAATGAGAATGTTATGAACCGGAATCCAAAAGATCCTGAAGAGGCCGTGTTAAAAAAACAAAACTGGATTTCCATTGCTGTTTATGGTCTCACCATTGCAGCCTTTGCCATAGCCACGTATTTCGTCTCTTACTCTGTGTTCAATCACACCAGGGAAATGAGTAACAGCATAACTTTTTTCACTCTGGCCTTAACCCAGCTTCTGCATGTTTTCGACATGAAAGAAGCGGATGAACCGCTTTTTCTTAACCAGGTAACCAGAAACAAGTATATCTGGTATGCACTGTTATTCTGTTTATCGGCCCTTGTGGCAGCCTATTATGTCCCCTTGCTGCACGAAGCCCTTTCTTTTGAAAACCTGGGTGTGGAAAACTGGTTACAGGTTGGGATCACCTCAGTATCAACCCTGCTTTTTATCCAGATCCTGAAGAAGGTGTTTCATCTGTGAAACCGGCACCGGCTGTCCTCACAGGAATAAAAACGGCATGATTTTTTTACCATTTCTGGCCTAACCAGTATTTCATAAAAAAGACAGAGTATGACACAGGATAATTTTTTAAAAGGAAAAAAGATCGCCATACTGGCAACCGATGGTTTTGAGGAGGTCGAATTGAAAGCACCGATGGAAGAACTCAAAGCAGCCGGTGCAGAGGTTCATATCGTTTCGGAGAAACCGCGCATCAGATCATGGCATAACCGCGACTGGCACGAGGACTTCAACGTAGATGTCCTCGTGGAGAATGCCAGCCCTGAGTCCTACGATATGCTGTTCCTGCCAGGCGGGGTTATCAACCCCGACCGGCTTAGGCGCAACGAGGATGCCGTGAATTTTGTCAGGGATTTTAACAAAACCGGAAAAATGATCGGGGCCATTTGCCATGGACCCCAGATGTTAATTGAGGCCGACGTGGTAAAGGGCCGCAAACTGACTTCATTTCACTCGGTTAAAAAGGACCTTATCAATGCCGGGGCTGAATGGGAAGATTCTGCCGTTGTCGTTGACGGAAATCTTATCACCAGCCGCCATCCGGGAGATATTCCGGCACTGATGAAAAAAATAAACGGTATTCTGAAAGTTGAAAAAGAGTATTTGTCGCAGAACAGGCGTTCCGGGGCTGCTGAAGAACATTAAGATCTTTCATTTCTTCTCTTGATTTGGTTGCCGATCCAGGCGATCACAAAATTAATGATCAGTATCAGCAACGTCACGCCAACTGCCAGGTAGTACTGTTCCAGGGCCACAGCAATACCGATGCCGGAAGAGAAAAAGATGGTAGCCGCCGTTGTGAGGTATTTTATCTTGTATTCTTCCTGTATTTGCAGTACGGTTCCTGCGCCGATAAAGCTTACGCCCATAATTATGGCCTGTATAACACGGTTCGGATCTGTGCGAATATACTCGGCCAACCCGGTTGACTGGAAATGTATCACAATCACTTCACCCAGGGAGACCATCAGAGCAACGGCACCGCCAACGATCATATTTGTCCGTATGCCGGCAGGTTTATCAAATTTCTCGCGCTCGAAACCAATCAATCCCGACAGGACAACAGCAATAGCAACATGCATTAATATTTTCATTTGATCGGCAAAACCGGGCATGATTTTAACGTATTATGTAATACACTAGTCAGGCTGCAATTCCCTGACATCGACGAAGGAACCGGTCTCGAGCTTGCGTACGGTCTCGATTGCCTTGATCAGTTTGTCGGCTTCCTCTCCGGGGTCGGGCATGCGTGAGGTCTCGTACAGATGCCTGAGTTTTTTTACCACCGGAAAGCGGTCGCCCTCCGGCAGATTCCTGATGTATTCCTGCATCCCGGTATTAATGATGCCGGGGGCAAGAGCTGTAAAATGGGTATCGGGTTGTTCTTCCGAATAAAGATCTATCAGCATATTGAGCGTCGCCTTGGAAAGGGCATACGCATTCCACCCCCGTGAACCACTGACAGCGGCTCCGGATGAGATCGCAACAATCTGCTTGACGATTC
>DASQZK010000187.1:0-2898 GCA_035638735.1 Bacteroidales bacterium | reverse complement strand
TAATCAGGAAGAGACCAGCCGGGTTATCGATGCCGATGGGTGGCTGCATTCAGGTGACCTGGGTGTCATGGATGAAAATGGTTACGTGAAAGTCACCGGTCGTATTAAAGATATGATCATCAGGGGAGGGGAGAACATCTACCCCAGGGAGATTGAAAACTTTCTTTACCAGATGCCCCAGATAAAAAATGTTGAAGTAGCCGGTGTGCCAAGTCCAAAGTACGGCGAGGAAGTCGGTGCTTTCATTATTTTAAAAGAAAAAGAAATCCTTTCCGAAGAGGATGTCCGTGACTTTTGCCGGGGCAGGATCGCACGGTTTAAAATTCCCAGGTATGTGTTCTTCGTCGGGGAATATCCCATGACAGCCAGTGGAAAGATACAGAAATTCAAGCTCCGTGAGAAAAGCCTGGAATGGCTGAAGGCAAAAGGGGTGGAAGTGATTTAGGTTATTGGGCAATCCACCTTTCCGATGTGGAATAACTACCTTCCCGTTTTATAATGAACTGTCCCCGCGTTGCGCATCTGGGCAGCTGCTTCATCAGGTTTGACAGGGTTGATGATGTTACCGCCTCCCGACTCGAATCCGGCAAGGTATTTAAGCTTGTCGGGTGAACGCATGGGAGGATAAAATTCAATATGGTAATGGAACCGATCCGATTCTTCTTTACCGTCACATGGTGCGTTCTGGTGCATGGTGATGTTTGGGAAGGATATGTTGAAAAGGTTGTCGAAACGAACAATAGTGTTTTTAAATATGGCTGACAGAGCATCTGTTTCTTCTGTCGTAAGATCGCTGATCCTGGAGACATGTCTTCGCGGAACGATGTATGTTTCAAAGACAAAACGGGCAAAATACGGGATGAAAACCACAAAATGTTCATTTGCCTCTACGATACGTGTTTCCTTGCTTAATTCATGATCCAGCAGATCGCAGAGAAGATGACTGTTATGCTCCCGGTAATAGCGGTTGAAGGAATTCCTCTGGGTATCAACCATGCGCGGGACGTAACCAGTGGCATAGATCTGTCCGTGTGGATGCGGATTTGAGACGCCAATGACCTTCCCTTTATTTTCGAACATCAACACATTTTCAATCTTTTCGTGTGTGCTTAACGAGGCAAATTCATCTTTCCATATGTCAAATACGTCGTCGATTTCTTCACTGCTGAGTTCGGCCAGCGTGGTATTGTGTCTTGGTGAGAAACATATCACGCGGCAGGTGCCATGGACGGGCTCGGTATGTTCAAAACCCTCATGACGGTGTACATCGGGAGCTTCCATCGAGAAGGAGGCAAAGTCATTTGTGAAAGCGTAAGGTTTAGTATAAGGCGGATTGGTGATTCCTGAGGCTCTTGTGACTCCCGGGCAGAGGTAACAATCGGGGTCAAACACAGGCTCGCTGTGCTGGTTATTGCTGAGTGTTTCTCCCGACCAGGGGCGGTTAGCCGTTGTAGCTGCCAGGATGACCCATTCCTGTAAAAGCGGATGCCATCTGCGTTCCCAGTTTCCAGTCATGATCTAGCTAATTTTTTTCGTTCCGTCGCCCACGCCGGCAATGTAAAAGTCGGCCGTCAGACCTGTTCTTTGCTTATAATTTTCACCCACCACTTTCTTAAATTGTTCGATAACGTCATCTTCAACGAGACTCACCGTACAACCCCCAAAGCCGGCACCGGTCATCCTCGATCCAAGTACACCGGGTATCTTCCGGGCTTCTTCCACCAGGGTGTCGAGTTCTTCGCCGGTAACCTCGTAGTCGTCCCTGAGAGAATCGTGCGAAGCATTCATGAGTTTTCCGAAAAACACCAGGTCATTATTTTTCAATGCCCCGATGGCATCAAGAACACGTTTGTTTTCGGATATGACATGCCTTGCCCTGCGATACACGGTTTCAGAACTGATTTCATCCTTCAGTTCGATAAACCGGGCAAAATTGATCTGGCTAAGGTTTTCCATTTCCTGTGCATTGCCCAGCATATCAACAGCTGTTTCACATTCTGTCCGGCGTTCATTGTACTTCGAATCGGCCAGACCCCGCCGTTTGTTCGTATTGGAAATGATCAGCTTATGGCCATCCATGATCAATGGCACCAGTTCGTAGTCAAGTGTGGCACAGTTCAGAAAGATAGCATGATTGGCTTTTCCCATGGTTACGGCAAACTGGTCCATGATACCACAATTTACTCCAACGAACTGGTTTTCGGCTTTCTGTGAAAGCTTAACGATATCCAGCCGGCTGTTATCCAAATTAAAAATCTCATTCAGCGCAAAGGCAGTGACCGTTTCAATGGATGCTGAAGAAGACAGACCTGCACCGTTCGGAATCTCGCCGGAAAAAAGGAAGTCGAGACCTTCAAACCGGGCTCCCTGCTTCCGGAACTGGTCAATGACACCGAGCGGGTAATTATACCAGTGGTTGTCTTTCTTCTCTAATTCAGTGATTATGTTTATTTCACCACGATCGTCAAAATTCGTTGTGGCAAAACGGAAACGGTCCATTCCGTTCTTTCTGATAACTAAGTATGTACCAAAATCGAGTGCGCATGGGAAAACATATCCACCATTGTAGTCGGTATGTTCCCCGATAAGGTTAACCCGACCCGGTGAGAAATACATTTCTGTCGCTGATGTGGTGTTATCACCATATAACTCAATAAATCTCTCAAGTAATTCGTTCATCTTCATAATGCTAATTTTATTTCGAACCAGGCGAAGGTTGATTTTTTCAGTCAGCCGTATTTTTTACTTTAAAGCTGATTCTCCCGAACGGTCTGGATTTAAGATATCAAAATTAGAAAAATCTACATGGAGAACAATTCTAAATAACCTGCATATCAAAAATTATCCGGAAAAAAGATGCTGTACTTACATTCGCCTTCAACCAGGAAGTGACTTTTA
>DASQZK010000186.1:0-3812 GCA_035638735.1 Bacteroidales bacterium | reverse complement strand
ACACACTAGTCATGACGTTTCCAAATTCCGGCGAACTTGAGAATTGCCACCATGCCATTAAGCCCTATATTCACCATACTCCCGTGATGACCTCCATTACCATAAACAGGCTGACCGGCTCAACTCTTTTTTTTAAATGTGAAAATTTCCAAAAAATGGGCGCTTTCAAGATGCGAGGTGCCATGAATGCAGTAATCCAACTAAGAGACGGGGAAAAAAAGAGAGGTGTGGCCACCCATTCATCGGGTAATTTTGCCCAGGCCCTGTCGCTTGCTGCCCGCAACTTAGGGCTTAAAGCCTGGATCGTTATGCCCTCGACGGCTCCCCGGGTGAAAAAGGATGCTGTACGCGGCTATGGCGCTGAAATCGTTGAATGTGAGCCCACCCAGCAGGCACGCGAAGAAACTCTTGAAACGGTGGTCGCCCGCACAGGTGCCGTTTTTGTCCATCCCTCAAACAACATTAAGGTTATCGCCGGAAACAGTACGGCTGCCATAGAACTGATACGCGAAACCGGCCCCCTTGATGCCATCATAACACCAGTAGGCGGCGGCGGATTACTGGCCGGGACAGCCCTGGCAGCAGATTATCTTAACCCGGGCTGCGATGTGTACGCCGGCGAACCCTTTGGTGCCGACGATGCCTACCACTCTTTCCACTCGGGGATGATCAAGCCTTCGGTCAACCCCGTGACCATAGCAGACGGCTTGAAGACTTCACTTGGAGACGTGAATTTCCCAATCATACAGAAACGTGTTAAAGAGATCATCAGGGTTGAAGAAGAAGAGATCATTGCAGCTATGAGGCTGATTTGGGAAAGAATGAAAATTATCGTTGAACCCTCCAGTGCCGTTGCACTTGCTGCTGTAATGAGGGAAAACAGCCTTTTCAGAAATAAACGGACAGGCATCATCCTGTCGGGTGGGAATGTCGATCTTGCTAACCTGCCTTTCTGAAAAATTGAGAGGCTGCCTAAAACTCAAATCAGCAATAGCCGGGCCGGAACTTCTGAATGTACATACAATCAGGAAGAATAGGTCCGGACTACCGCCATTCTAACACAGCCCTCCATCTTATCTTCTTATCGAACTAAATCACTTTCAATTAGTGCTCTTTTACAAGATCACCATAACTGATTAACTTCACGCCCTTCTTCTTTATCGCTTCTTTCACCACGTCACTGGTAAAAACATAAGTGACACCCTGGCGCTGTTTCCCAACATTGCTGTTTCCTTTGTGACCAATAGTCTCCATCTCTTTGTAATCCATGGCCGGATGTTCAACAGTGAGGTAGGTCCCGGATTTAAGATTCATGATACTCTGTGCAAATGCTTCGGCACGGTCCTCGTAACTGTCCGATTTGGATTTTACCATCGGCATTCGCTGAACACCGTATTCTTCGGGACGAATATCAAGATTGTACTCTTTAGCCAGCCTCTCAACAAGCTTTTCAATGGCCGGATCGGCACTGGAAAAGCCCATGTGCGTGGAAACATGAGTAACATTTTTAATATTTTTTAACGCCACCTCGATTTGAGCGCGGAGTTCACGTTCAACATCCCACAAGCGGTAGCCCGATTCACGAAAGGTCATTTGTGGCGGGTAATTATCACTGGGCCAAACCATCGGATAAAAATACCCGTTTTTGTCGCTGATGCTCGACTCTCCGGTGATGGGCCTCCATTTCATCTCAGACCATTCACTGGTTACCAGTAAATGAACACCTACATCGAGACCCGGATGTTCGTTCAACATCTCAGCCGCTTCAGGAAACCACGGACAGGGCACCATTACTTCGGTTGATCGCTCAACACCGTCGGTATACGCCTTGATACATCCAATGTTGGCAGCATGGAATGAACCAATATCATCTCCCCTTACAATTAATCTGATTTCATCGTCCTTTTGTCCGGCTGCAGAAAAAACCAGGCCGGCAGACAACATCATGGCCATTAATATACGTTTCTTCATTATCATAAAAATTGGTTGGTTGTCAGACAAAGATAAAATAATTATCACGAATGTATATAATTCAGATCATCCATATAAACCAATCACATAATTTCCCTGACATCCGGCTGAATGAATACTGACATTTTTTCCATCGGCGACTGCCATTATGTATTTTTTTACGGGTGGCATGTTTTCTGATATCACATCTATTAATTTATATATTTAGATAATCCCATTAAATAAATAACCTATGATCACACATGTTAAGTCGTTAGCAGAGCTACAGGAAAAACTTGAAGGTCAGGACAAAACCTACCTTCTCATTTACAAAAAAGGATCTGAACAGAGCGATTGTGCCTATGGTCATCTGCAAGATGCATCTGACGGTATCAATGATATTCAGCTACTGGCAGTCGATGTTTCCGAGGTAAGAGACATTCATCCCAATTATCATGTCAGCTCGGCTCCTACTCTGCTCGAATTTGAGAAACAGTCGCAAAAGAATATGATCAAGGGTTGCCATGAGTCAGCCTATTTTAAGGCCATGTTGGAAGATGCTGTATACCACAGCGAAATGAAGAAACAAGGCAAACCACAGAAGAGGGTTACGGTCTATTCCACCCCCACCTGCACCTGGTGTAACACACTGAAATCGTACCTGAAGCAAAACCGTATCCGGTTTAGCGATATTGATGTTTCACGGGATCAGAACGCAGCCACGGAAATGGTTAACCGTAGCGGACAACAAGGCGTGCCCCAAACCGATATTAATGGTACAATGATTGTAGGGTTCGACAAGAAACGAATCAACGAACTTTTGGAGATTCAAGGATAAACTCATTAATACTAATTACAAAAAATATAAGAAATGAAAGAATTACAGCCTATTAATCAAAACGTGTTGCTAGAGCTTGCAGATGAAAACGTTGAACAGAAAACAGCAGCAGGCATTATTATTCCTGATACTGTAAAGGAAAAGCAGAAAATTGCCAGAATTGCAGGGATCAGCAACATTGAAAATCCAGAAGTTTCAGTAGGCGATAGTGTACTATATAAGGAATATTCAGGTACGGAAGTTGAATTTGAAGGCAAAAAGTATCTACTTATCCAGTATGCTGACATTTTGGCTAAAGTAGTAGAAACCGAATCCATTTAACGGCACCCCGGTTTTCGAAGCAGAAAAATAAAACAATTTGACAGGTTGCACAAGGCGCAATAACAAACTTGCCCTTAATGCAACCTGTTTTTTTATTTTTTCGTATCATGTAAGAGAAATTATCTGTTCCTTTCTGTTTTTATCATATTGATTATTTTTGACATATCGAAGACCGATCATTTTGCGGAAATACATTTACATATCAGCTTTTCTGATTTCCATTCCGTTTCTTAATGCGCATTCATTGCCCGGACCGTTAATCAGGGCCGACAGGGACGGCATGTTTTCGACCAGTAACGACAGCTTGTTAATACGCCTGGAGAGCAGTGATTCTCTCACCCAAAAAATGGTGTATAAAGCAGAATCGCGGTTGTCACATCTCGATACCGGCGAAAAACTGGCGTATTTCCAGCTCCTGGGCAATTATTATTATTCCCGTGAAAATCCCGATTCAGCCATATTTTATAATAGAAAAGGGCTTGACATTGCCAGGAAAACGGGAAATTCATACTATACAGCGTATTTTCATTTGTGGATTGCCATTAACTACAATATTAAATCGGAATACGAAACGGCACTCAATGAGCTCACCCTGGCCTCCGAGGTTGCTGCTGGCACCGATTCAATAAGACTTCAGAACACCATCGCCAGGAACACCGGGAATGTATACTGGGGAATGGGCATTTACGAAAAAGCTCTGGAG
>DASQZK010000185.1:0-3242 GCA_035638735.1 Bacteroidales bacterium | reverse complement strand
TACCTACACAACCTCACAAACAACAACCTCTGAAAATACGTGGTCCGAATCGACAACCACAACAAATGAAGTGTCACGTGTCAGAACCCTCCAATTGCTGCCATACACAGCCGTCGATGTATATGATGCCATTAAATCGGTCGAGAATGTTGTAACACCTTTTATCCAGGTTCTCAGAATTTCCGGCCATTATAAGACCTCCGGTCAGGCCTTAACCGGCCCTGAACTGGTAACACAAATGCAGTTCAATTTTGTGGGCGGGATAATTTCAGATATCAATGACAATTATATTGAAGTTACCTTAAGGGGAAGGGCCGTTATGGATCAGGTGTTCAATGCGACCACCGAAGTGAATGAAATTCCCGGTGCCTGTGACAATTGATAGTGATTGCTAATGGGCGGAGAATGACGTTACACTAACAGGATCTTCCGGCAGATGAGAGACGTTGTCTTAAATAACTTAACGGAATCCCTTCGGGCCCGGATATTTGACATGATTTTGCTACTCCTGCTATTCATACTAGTCCTTTATCTATTTCCCTAATCTAATTTTTTGTAAATTTAACCCCGGAAGAGTTCACTGTGAGCGGATCGCTAATATCTGGCATGGAAGCGACGGTGAACAGATGGATGCATGAAAAGAAAATATCCCGTGTAAATACATTTTTGAACATTTCCCCTTACTTTCAACTTATAATAACAACATTCATCAGCAAACCCCTTTGAAAAAATACCTCACATGAATACAATACAGTACAAAGCCTCCTTCAATCTGACCATTGAATTTGTAAAGGAAAACCTGGAAAAATATACATTCCCGAACATCCGCAAGCAAATACAGTCGATAGATATAAAAAACCCGATACTTGCCGTATCGGTAAGGAAAAACAATAATATAGTCGGTTTATGTATTGCAGAATATGATTTCAGCCACAGCTATTCGGAGATTATTTCCTTTTACCTTGATCCGGAGATGAGGAACAAAGGCATAGGGCAGGAATTACTGAACAAGACGGAACAAATCCTCTCGCAAAAAGGTTATGAAGAGGTCCGGACCTATTTTTGGTCAAGCTGGTCAAGTGCGGAAGCGACGAAGCATATTCTTAGTAAGCAGGGCTGGTCGGAACCCGAAAGACTGATGGACGTGTTCCGCACCGACATAGCAAGGATAGCCAGGATACCCTGGCGTGAAAAGATTACCCTTCCTGAAGGTTACGAGATCATACCGTGGTCATGGGTTTCGCCTGATGAGAAAAAGGAAATACGGGATGAGCAGGAATTCATGCCGTTTTACCCGGAAGCCTTTTCACCTTTTTACCACGAGGATCAGCTTGCCTACTATACCTCGCTGGCACTTAAATTCAAGGGACGGGTGATCGGATGGATTCTATCCTACTGGAACAGCCCCACCACGATTGAATACAATAATGTTTTCATCCGCAAGGAATACAGGACAGGAATCAAGATACCCCTGGAGATGATCAGGATCGCTTCCGTGAAACAGATACGGCAGAATATTCCAGACATCATCTGGTCGGCTGGTGAAGAAAACACCCTTCTGGAACGTTTCCTGGAGCGGAAATTTGGCGAGTATTCCGAGAAGGCCACGATTTACAGGTCGGTGAAGGAATTGTAGGGCTTACGTGAAAAGCGGGTTTGTTTTCAATTTTTATTAAAGATCTGATGTCATGATCTCCAGTCCGGAATCATAGAACCGTGCGCCATAGCCGTACCAATCACCAATTTAAAGAATGAAACTCCATAATACTCATCATAATAAAAAATATGCTTCACATAAAATGAAAATCCGGTCAGGACGGATCTTCCGGTCCGAAATCAATCTCTATTTGCCTGTAAACCGGCTTTTCCGCTACCGGAAAATTGGACAAGGTGACCCCCAGAAGCCTAATTCCGTCCTTCCGGATATCGGCAGTTGGCAAAAGCTCTTTCAATACCGGCATCAGCTGCCGGAAGGCATAAGGCTCTCTTTGGGTCCGGCTTCTTGTGATGGTGCTGAAATCTGAGAAGCGTACTTTCAGTGTCAGGGTCTTCCCGAACTTCTTTTTGTCCCGGCAGCGCTTCCACATGATATCCATCACTTCGGTCAGCCGGTCTTCCACCTGTTGCATGTCAAAAAGATCGGTCTCGTACGTCCGTTCGGCCCCGATAGATTTGCTTTCGCGGAAAGGCACAACCGGCCGTTCATCGATGCCACGGACCACCTCGTAGAAGTAGTTACCGACCTTGCCGAAATGCCGGATGAGTTGTTCCCTTTCAAAGGCTTTCAGATCACGCCCGTGGAAGATATTCAGCCGGTGCATCTTTTCTTCGGTGCGCTCACCAACTCCAAAGAAACGCTTGATGTCAAGTTCTTCCAGGAAATGTTCCGCATCTTCAGGCTTAATGAGAAAGAAGCCATCCGGTTTATCCATGTCGGAAGCGATCTTTGCCAGGAATTTATTGTAGGATACCCCTGCAGAGGCAACCAGGTTTTCACGGGCGCGGATTTCCTTTTTGATCTCCATGGCAATCAGGGAAGCCGAAGGCGGACCCTTCTTCGGATGAGTGACATCCAGGTAGGCCTCATCCAGCGAAAGAGGTTCAACCAGGTCGGTGTATTCATGGAAGATGTCACGAATGGTGCCGGAAACTTTCCTGTAAACATCGAAACGATGCGGTGCGATGATAAGCTCTTTGCATTTCCTCAATGCCACCGATACGGGCATGGCGGAATGTATGCCATACTTCCTTGCTTCGTAGCTGGCAGCAGCCACCACCGAACGCGTGCTCCGGCTCCCCACAACCAGCGGCTTCCCCCTGTATTCAGGGAAGTCTCTCTGTTCCACCGAAGCAAAGAAAGCGTCCATATCGATGTGAATAATCTTTCGCATGGTTGTGAAGATGAACGTATGCTTTTTGCTTCAAAAGTAATGGAAAAGTTTTTTAGCCTAACTTCACTCGTCTATGTCGTCTATCATAATGTTGTCAAAAAATATCCGTTGGAAAAATTCTTAAATGTTTTGAGAATACAGAACAAACTGTTACATTTGCAGACGCAAAAGAGATAGAAACATTCTTAGAAAATATATTGCGGGGTGGAGCAGTTGGTAGCTCGTTGGGCTCATAACCCAAAGGTCGTAGGTTCGAGTCCTGCCCCCGCTACTATTCATTAACCCACAGTACACAAAGAGGCGTACTGTGGGTTTTTTATTTTATCACTATGAGCCATAAAGTGTATGTTC
>DASQZK010000184.1:0-5389 GCA_035638735.1 Bacteroidales bacterium | reverse complement strand
AAACCGCCAGCAGGTGGTTGTAGCCACCAAGTTACGCGGGCGTGTCGGGCCCGGAGCCAACCAGATCGGACTGTCGAGGCTCCATATTATGGATTCGGTCGATGACAGTCTTAAGCGGCTCAATACCGATCATATCGATTTATTGTATATCCACGGTGTTGACCCTATCACCCCGCTCGAGGAAACGATGAAGGGGCTGGATGATGTCGTCAGGGCAGGAAAGGTACGATACCTCGGTGTAAGTAACCACCCAGCCTGGATGATGGTTAAGGCAAACGGCATAGCTGAAAAAATGGGCTGGACAAAATTCGTGGCGGCACAAAATTACTACAGTATCGCAGGGCGCGACATTGAGCGGGAGATCGTCCCGATGCTGCAGAGCGAGGGCATGGCCCTTATGCCGTGGAGTCCCCTGGCAGGCGGTTTTCTTTCAGGGAAATACACCAGAGACAATGAGAAAGCCGGTGACAGCCGGCGCGATGAGTTTGATTTCCCCCCGGTAGAGAAAGATAAGGCTTATGATATCATCGAAGTCATGATTGACATCGGGAAAGCCCATAATGCTTCCGCAGCAAGAGTCGCTCTCGCGTGGATGCTAAAAAAAGAGGGCGTTACCAGCATCATTATCGGGGCCAAACGAAAAGACCAGCTTGAAGATAATATTGCAGCTACACGATTGGATCTATCTGACAATGAAATGCAGAGGCTCGATGACGTAAGTGCTCTTCCGGCTGAGTATCCCGGCTGGATGGTTGAACGGCAGTCTTCCGGCCGGTGGCCAGACGAAAAATAATGTTCTCACAACGTTTTACACGACAAACAATGCCAAACGAATACAAGGCACCGGCACAAACACGAATCGGTCATATCCATTTGAAAGTGTCTGATCTGGAGCGGGCCATGACGTTTTACCGTGATCTTTTAGGCTTTGACGTTCAGGCTGTGTACGGCGACCAGGCGGCTTTCTTATCCGCAGGTGGCTATCACCATCACATCGGTCTGAATACCTGGACCAGTAAAGGTGCACCACCCGCATCACAACATGGTGTAGGCCTGTACCATACGGCCATCCTCTACCCTTCGAGAAAGGAACTGGCTTCCATTCTCAACCGGCTTATCATGCATAATTACCCGCTTTCAGGGGCTTCTGACCACGGCGTTTCTGAAGCCATTTACCTAAACGATCCGGATGGTAATGGTGTTGAACTCTATTGTGACAGGCCGGAATCGGAATGGCCAAGAAAGCCCGATGGAAGTCTTGATATGTACATGGCCCATCCCCTTGACATCGACGACCTTCTAAAAACCTTAAATGATGCCTGAAAAAAGGGGGCACTTAACACCGGGACTATGCAACCAGATTTTAATATTACGCCGGACATTCGTTGATTAATCGTTTTTTTTCTAACTTTTAGCAACCTAAATTTGATGTAAATCTGTTTAGATATAATAATCAACCCGAACTATTTCATTTGTAAAATGCCACACGACATTCAAATAGGACAAATGATGGAACATCACTGGGACGATGTTCTCAGGATCTATCATACCGGCCTCGCTTCCGGTCATGCCACCTTTGAAACACACGCCCCCGACTGGAACACCTGGAACCGGGAACACCTTGTAGAATGCAGGCTCGTAGCAAAGGCAGACAGTCATATCACAGGCTGGGCCGCTCTTTCCAGGGTATCGGAAAGGCGCATATATGCAGGTGTTGCCGAAGTCAGTATTTATGTCGATCCGGACTACCAGGGGCTGGGCATCGGCAATAAATTGATGAAAGCTCTTATTGAAGCTTCGGAAGCAAAAGGCATCTGGACCCTGCAGGCTTATATTTTTCCCAGGAATGAACGCAGTCTGCGGTTACACCACAAGAACGGTTTCCGCATTGTGGGCACCAGGGAAAAAATTGGCAAAATGGATAATTCCTGGCATGACGTTATACTGGTCGAAAGAAGGAGTCGTATCGTCGGGACAGAATAATACATGATGAATACCATCAGCATTGGAGAATATAAGACAGCCTTCGGTGATTTGGTCATCGGATCGACAGGTAATGAATTGTGCCTGTGCGACTGGAAATACAGGACATCAAGGATGGCTGTCGATCAGAGGATTAAGCAATACCTGGACGCCGAATACAAGGAAAAAACATCGGCCGTCCATACCGAAACAATAAAGCAATTAGGGGAGTATTTCTCGGGAGAACGAACCGTTTTCGATCTGCCGCTGAAAATGGCCGGCACTTCCTTTCAGATGAAGGTATGGAATGCCTTACGGGCTATACCCTATGGAAAAACCGTATCCTACCTGGACCTGTCGCGGTCCATTTCCGGCGAAAAAGCCGTCAGGGCCGTAGCTGCTGCTAACGGGGCAAATGATATCGCTATTATTATACCCTGTCATCGGGTCATTGGTCAAAACGGTAAGTTAACCGGTTATGCCGGTGGTTTACCAGCCAAGAATAAGTTATTGCAGCTTGAACAACAGTTGCACGGAACTATACAAATGGAATTATTCGGAGATATCATTTCCTGAGATCATGTTGCAGTATCCCTGCTGTGTGCCAGCCGGATTATATCTTTCCCCCCAATCACATTGTGGGAATAGCCTTTCAAGGTAACATTGATCATAGCCTGTCCCAGCTCTTCCATGGTACAGAACCCAGCCGGAAATAAAGCCCTTCCAACCGGAAAAAGCCAGTTAATGTACTTATAAAAATCATGAGCGTTCTTTTGTCCCTTGACTGGTTTAATGAAGCCGGGACGAAAGGCGAAGACCTGTTGAAAATTAAGCTTCATTAGATCATTCTCAGTTTTTCCTTTAACCCTGGCCCAACGGATACGGCCTTTTTCTGTAGTATCAGTACCGGATCCGGATACATAACAAAACGTCATATCCGGATTCGATCTGCTTAACGTCCCTGCGAAATGCATCGTTAATGTGTACGTCAGATCAAAATATTTCGCAGCAGCAACACCAACCGATGAAACACCCAGGCAAAAGAAACAGGCATTATAACCACTTACCTGTTTCCCGATGGGAGATATATCAAAAAAGTCCCGATGGACAATCTCTGTAAGTTTGGGATGACTAACACCGCAAGGCCGTCGGTTGATAACAAGTACTGATTCAACATCAGCACTTTGCAGGCATTCGTACAACACGCCCTCTCCTACCATACCTGTCGACCCGGTAATAACAACCTTTATTCGAGTTGTTTCCATAAAGCAGAGATTTAATCATTATATCAGAAAGTTACGACATATTTACGTTGTGATCGAACGATCGGACAAAAAAATATCACCAGACTTGCGGATATGGTTGGAACCTACCTGCTTCCCCCAAATACCAGGGTTGTCATGGGAAGTTTTAATGCCTAAAATGTCCGGAAAATGATAGCCCTTCCCGGGAATAGCTAACCTGGCTGACAGCAAGTCTTTTGAGTACTTTATTCGCCGCAGGTCAGGGTAATCAGCTTGCACGTCCTATCTTTGGCTTCCGGCGAACATAAAAGTCTACCATTGGTTTAAACAAAGATTCATGATGACTTAAATGTTAGCAAACCTTGTTATTCATCCATAAAACCTGCTGATTATGAAACGTTTAATTCCTGTATCCTCTCAGGCCGATATCTTCCCCGCCTATCGCGATACGCCTGTCGGCCTTCTTCTTGAATACCATAACCTGGGGCGGCAGCCTGATAATTATGATAGTGCACAGCTTCTGATAGGCATGTGCATGGACAACCGAAAACATATCAATATTCCCGATAATTTTGCTTATATCATCAGAGCCGGGGGGGCTAACCTGAGGTATAGCGAATTTAAAGTATCTTATGCCATCTCTGTGGGTGGTGTCAGTCATATTGCCCTGATAGGACATAATAACTGTGGCATGGTTAACCTGTATGCCCGCAAGGATCTGTTTATCAATGGCCTTGTGAAAAATGCCGGTTGGGAACGTGAGTGGGCTGAGGAACATTTTATGCACTTTGCTCCTATGTTTGAGATTGGCAATGAAGTAGATTTTATCCTGAGTGAAGTCAAAAGGCTACGGCTTCGATACCCTAAAATCACCATCGCCCCCATGATGTATCTCGTCGAAGATAACAGGTTATATCTTGTCAGAGAATAGTGATCGTATTGGATTGGTGCAGTCTTTATGCCGGCTCCGGTTTGCATCTTTAACAAACCACACCAATTTCAGTGAATGTAAACAGATGAGTACATTTTGGTTCTGTAACCATCATATTGTGTTCATGTTTAGCCGGGAAAGTTGGGATACATTGATATATATGGGCCAGGGACGAATGCCACTCGTCCCTGAAATATGTCATCCGAATACGAGGATTGCTTCCTGTCACTTATTCATAGCGTTTTATCCCTTGAATTTCGCCAGGTCATCGACAATATATAGTTTTAGATCGTCGGGTACGGCAAAGATTCTGGAACGAGGAGGCACTACCTGAACATTGAAAAAGAGTATTCACACATTATTAAAAAAGATGAGCACAACACATATAAAATTCGCAAATAAGCGACAGACCGAATTTGTTATCGATCTGAGAAAACAAGTCAACGATTATTTCAAGGCTAATCAAATTTCAAAAAACGGCAACATAACCATGGTTCTGAAAACTATTTTTATGTTTTCATTGTACCTGATACCCTATTTTATGATGATCACCGGTGTGGTTACGCGTCCTCCACTTTTACTGGGTATGTACATGCTGATGAGTCTTGGCATGGCAGGTATCGGATTGTCAGTAATGCACGATGCTAATCACAGGGCCTATTCTTCAAACCAGACGGTAAACAGGATCCTGTCGATGTCGTTAAGTCTGGTAGGGGGATTTGCACCGTTGTGGCGTCATCAGCACAATACCATGCACCACGGCTTTACCAATATTGAGGGTTACGACGAAGATATCAATCCCGTGAGCATCCTCCGGTTCTCACCGGGCAAACCACTTTACAAGATACACCGGTTTCAGCAATTTTATGCCTGGTTCTTTTACGGACTGATGACCATTACCTGGTCTATAGATAAAGATTTCAAACAGATATTCCGCTACAGGCGTGAAGGTATAGAACTAAGTCAGAATAAGTCGTTCAGCAGGTTATTCACCGAACTGATCCTCTCGAAACTGTTCTATTATACCTACATCCTGGTCATCCCTATTCTGGTACTCCCGATTCCATGGTGGATGGTGGTCCTGTTTTATATCGTCATGCACCTTGGCAGCGGTTTCATACTGGGCATCATCTTCCAGACAGCTCATGTTATGCCCTCTTCGGAATATCCCGAACCGGATGAAAGTGGTACAATGGAAAACAACTGGGCTATTCACCAGCTTTTAACCACCTCCGATTATGCCCCGAAAAGC
>DASQZK010000183.1:0-2204 GCA_035638735.1 Bacteroidales bacterium | reverse complement strand
GGGCCATTTGCACTCAGTATCACGCAGCGGTTGCGATATGTCTGCTTGGTATAATGATCGAATTGTTCAATGCCGACAGTCGTGCCCGGCAGAAACCAGCTGAAATACTCAACAGGACCGAGATATGCAGAAGATAATAGTATGCTTTCTTTGTTGGCCATTTTCATTGTGATCCACAAAGATAAAAATTCCCCGCCTTTCAGGCAGGCGGAGCAAGTAAAATTAGACAAGAGTATTTTTATTTAGATTGTTTTAATATTGCTCCAAATCCCTGCTTTACGGTAATTCAACGGTAGTAAATATCCGTGATAAAGGTTAGTTTTGCAGAATAACAGGCGGAAAGTAACACTACGTGAAACCGGGGTACGGTCAGTATTTTGTTTTGGCAGGGCAGGAATTCTATCAGGTGGGTTAATTGATGAGACGTATTGTACATAGGGAGTGTCACCGAAGGTTCTATCTGTCAACTACTGATGAGTCCGCGCAGGTCCTTTAGTTTGTTAAGCTTATCAAAAATAAATCATTTATGAAAAGAAGAGACTTCCTGAAAAGAGGTTTAAGTGTAGGGTTTGTTGCCGGCACGGCATTCACGATTAACCCGTATAAAAATCTTATTGCATCTCCACTGGCTTCAGACTATGATATGGTAGCCATCAGGGGAGGAGAAGCCGATTCCATGTTTGACAGGGCCATCGAGGAGATGGGTGGTATGCGCAAATTTGTTACGAAAGGTCAGACCGTTGTTGTCAAACCCAATATTGGCTGGGATGCCAGTCCGGAGAGAGCTGCCAATACAAATCCGGCACTTATAAAACGCATCATTCAGCATTGTTTTAATGCCGGAGCCAAAGACGTTTATGTTTTTGATCACACATGCAATGAATGGAGCAAGTGTTACACCAACAGCCAGATTGAAGCAGCCGCTAAAGATGCAGGTGCCAAAGTGGTGATGGGTAACAGTGAAAAATATTACCAGAATGTGACATTCCAGGGCGGGAAAGTGATGAAGGATGCCAAAATACACGAGCTGATTCTTAGTTCCGATGTATTCATTAATGTTCCGGTTCTTAAAAACCATGGTGGCGCCAATATGACCATTACCATGAAAAACCTCATGGGCATTGTTTGGGACCGTAAATTCTGGCATGCCAATGATCTTAACCAGTGCATTGCCGATTTTCCGTTGTATCGTAAGCCTGATTTGAATATCGTTGATGCATACAGGGTAATGAAAAGGAACGGACCACGCGGGGTGTCAAACGATGACGTTATAACAATGAAAGCACAGCTCATCACCACCGATATGGTAGCCGCCGATACTGCTGCCTGCAAGCTTTTCGGCAAGGATCCGGACGAGGTGAAATATATCGCCATGGCCGAGCAATTGGGGGTGGGGACATCTGATCTGAGTAAACTAAATATTTCCAGGATTAAAGTATGACATATAAATGGCTTAAATGGACCAGGGTAACTGTTGCCCTGGTCTTTTTTCTTTTGACGACCTTAGTTTTTCTTGATTTCAAAGAAGTTGTAGGTGAGAAGGGTGTTAATAATATCCTGTTTCTTCAGTTTGTACCTTCGTTACTCAAATTTTTTGCGGTGTTCAGCCTGTCGGCAGCAGGATTTATCATCATCCTTGTTCTTACAGCATTGTTTGGCCGGGTTTATTGTTCGGCTATATGCCCTTTAGGGATCCTGCAGGATTTCATAAGCCGGGCGGGAAAGCTTTTCAGGAAAAAGAGAAAGAGAAGGTATAAATACCTGAAGCCAAGAAATATTCTACGGTATACCATCCTGGCAGCAACCGTTATCCTCGGCATTTTCGCATCCGTTTTCGTGGTAAACCTCCTCGATCCGTATAGTCTTTTCGGAAAAGTGGCTACCGGTCTTTTCCGGCCCGTTGGTATATGGATTAATAACGGCCTTGCCAGTATCCTGGAAAGCATGAACGTCTACGTCCTCTATCTCAGGGATATCAGTATGTTTCACCTGGCAGCCTTTATTTTCCCGGTGATCATTCTCGTTGTTCTCTTGTATATGTCAGGACGTTACGGGAGGTTGTACTGTAACACTATCTGCCCGGTAGGCACGCTGCTTGGCTGGCTTAGCAAGTATTCATTGTTCCGTATCGAACTCGATAAAGATCAGTGCATAAAATGCGGAAAGTGTGCTTTTTCGTGTAAATCGGGATGCATCAGCATCAA
>DASQZK010000182.1:0-4126 GCA_035638735.1 Bacteroidales bacterium | reverse complement strand
GCCCATCTGCATCCAAAACACCTTTTTTAAGAGAAGTCCTCCAACTGTATCTCCCGGTTAACAAGGTGTAACGCGAAGGTGAACAAACTGCATCACTACTATGACCATCGGTAAAAACAAGGCTCTCCTCTGTTAATTTATCGATATTTGGTGTTTGAAATTTGGCATTCGGATTTAAAGCACTCACATCACCATAACCCTGATCGTCGGTATAGATAATTAAAATGTTGGGGTTAGTATTACTCTTTGGCGCTGTGCACATCGTTGTTACACAAAACGGGGCAAGCATCCCCACTCTAAAAATTGTTCTTTTCAGGTTCATTTTTTAGCTTTTGTATTTAGAAGTGCTCTTGCCGCATCGTATTGTGGCGGGTAAAAACCCGCTGTTTTCCCATCCTCCCATTTATCACTTGTTCTGCACGTTCACTGCCGATCCGATCGATCAGTTGCTGCATAAACAGACTTTGCGGCTCAACCTGCCGGTCCGGATGTTCGATGAATCCAGTGCCCATGAGAGCAAAGCCCTTGTAAACCCCAGCCTTGGGTGTACCGGAATAACCGGAACGGGCATTCGCATACTCCAGTCTGTTAGTCGGATACGTATCACGGATCACCCCGGCATAGCCGATGGCAAAGTTCTGCTCGGGAGTGGGAGGATCAAAGACCACAATATCTTCTGCATCGCAGTTCCAGAAAACAATATTGGCACCGGCCCAACCATGTCCTGAGCCGGAATTTCCACGGTTCAGGGCTCCAAGTGAGCCACCTTCCTTCAGGATGACGTTATCATAGAGAATACCCGTGCTCCACCGATGGTGCGGCTCGGATATGGTACTTGACTTCAGCGCTGTGCACTTAACGAAGGCGTTTGGGCCCATAACCCGGCTGCCGGCTACAAAAGAATGTCGCCCCTCTTCGCTGTAACATTTGTAAAACAGAGAAAGACTGCCGCCGTTGAAGTCGAAGGGGTATCTGCGACCTCCCATAATCGGCGCAACAGGCTCCAGGGATTTGCAATCCCGAATAGTACAATATCGGGCGTGAGCGGACGTACTCACAGCCGAGTGGCGGACATGCTTAATCGTACAATCCCTCACCCAGCCATTTATGCAATTCAGGCTGATGCCGCAGTTGAGATTGTTCTCCTCATCACTGAAATATTCTGTATGGTTACGATCGAGGGATTTGACAGATGTGTCATAATTGGAAAGAATACGTAAAGACTCCACCCCGCAAAGCGAATCAACTTCGGCCAGACTGATCCTCTTTACCACCCCGCCGCCATACTCAGCCTCGATTGACTGCGGCAATTGCACGTCCAGGGTGATCCTGTTTCCTTTTACCTGTGCAATTTTGCGCACATGATCAAATTGATACGACCGGGCATTCCAGTTCCTCACCCTGGCGTTATCCGGATCAATCTCAGTAAGGCGATCCATCCCGAGATCCTTGATCCATTTATCGTTGGTGGTTTTCACGACGCTTATGTAATCACCCTTTTTAAACTGTCCGGCATTTTCCACGTTCACCTGAATACTCCCGGCAGGAATGTAGGTATCGGTAATGTTGGTTGGCTCGCCCATGCTCACAAGAGCCGCCCCGGGGTCACCTACCTGGATACCGGTTCCTTTGGGATTTCTGAAGATCAACACCGTGCCGCCGGCTCCGTCTCCCTCGCCGCGCAGTACCACCCCTGAAGGTACATGCAAGCTGCCATTCACGTAGTAGGTTCCTTTAGTAAGAAGCACGACGCCTCGAAATCCCTGCTCGTTTGACTGCCGTGCTGCGACCTTGTCGAGGGCTCTTTGAACCTGCTCACGGCTGTCCCTGCCTTTCGGATAGGCCATCGTCCCATCCGGAATGGCTTCTCCAGGTAGTGGATTTAAACGGATAACAACGGGTATATTTGGAATCAGTTCTTCACTCCTTTTATATCCACAGTATGAGAAATCAAGGATCCGGTCACCTTTATCGGTATACGGCCGATAGACAAGGTGTCCGTCTTTGCCGGGATAGACCAAAGAGCAAGCCGTCGTCTGGTCGGGAGGTAAATCATGGTTCTGGAATATTTCATTGCGGCTGCGAGAAGCTTCCTGCAATGCCTTGCTTGCAGATCCTTCATCTCCGGCATTCATGAAAGAGGTGCAGAAAATAAGAAGGAGTATAAAAAAGCGATGTAATTTCATAAAATACAAGTTTTGTCATTTTAGATAACCGGCCATCCAATCGCAACCTTTGAGCGTCCATCCTGCCGCCGGGCTTAAGTCGATCGGATTGATGTCTGAAATTATTGAACCTGGTTTAAAGCGGAAGATTTGTTGTTGCAATCCTTCGTCGAACAGCGGATAGAGAAACAACATGGCCAAATCGATACCTCCCCGTGTTACAATTTTCTTCGTTCAGATAAAAAACCCAAAACAGCATTGCAAGACATGAGGTAAAACTAAGATGTTTAATTCATCGGGGATTTAATTGCTTTCCCAAACTCTTTTGAATATGTGCCAAAATTCTTCAGGAAGACCGGTAAAATACACATCACGATACCAACTAAGTTGCCTGAAATTACCAATGGTATGAAAAACACTGTCGTTCAAAATTTTTTAATCTTCTGTCATCTGTTTCCAGGAAATAGTACCAATGTTATCCGGTTTTCCTTCTTTTGTTTGTGTAAACCAAAAGTCCTGGGTGTAAATTCGGCTTTAAAGCCTTCTGCTGCCCTGGAATTGGTTCCACTCATATTGATTTTGGTTGGACCTTCGTCCGTAACTTTCCACTTTCGGGTGTTGTAAATAGCATCGCCGTTTACTTTTAACCATTTTCCAACTTCCAATAAATTCTTTTCAGATTGTTCCGGAACTTCTCCGGATACCTTTGGGCCAATGTTCAGCATATAAGTTCCACCTTTGCTCACGATTTCAGTTAACCAGAATATCAACTCTTTAACCGATTTCCAGTCATGGTCGTAAAATTTATACCCCCAGGAATTATTGGTGGTCCCAACAGTTTGCCAGGGATCTTTAGTTTTTTTCCAAAATTATCTTCTTTTCGCGCTGATTTCGTATTATACCAATCTCAAATTCTTTTTTGAGCTGATTTACCTGTATTGCATGTTGCAACTGCTCAAAATTCTTTATGCCTGCACCTTCAAACGAAACAATAACATCATCGGTGTGAAAGCCATGTTTCATTAACGCTGACTTTTCAGGCACATTCACCAGGATAACGCCACTTATGGAAGCCAAACCAGCAGCCGACTGTTCGCCGGGTGTTTCGACATTTTTCACACGTGCACCAAGCCATTGAAAAATTTTCCCTGAAACTTCTTTGCTATTAAAGATGAGAGTCGGAATCTCCGGTTGTTTCGCCAGTTTTTTCAACTTTTCTGAAACCACCCCAAATTCATCCATTGGAAAGTTCTTAAATCCGATTTGAAGGGCCGGTGATTCGTTTTGTACTCTGTAATCACCTGTTTCAAAATCTGTAAAAAGAGGATTGCCAACCAGAGAATGCTCATCACAACCATTGCGGGAAAATTTCATCCTGTCTTCCTGATTGCTTACAAAGAGGTTGGAATCCAGTTGCGCCCCCCATTGTCCGTCAGGTGCAAGCCCACGCTGCATAGCCGCAGGCTTGTAAGCCCTGAAAACAATATTGTATTTAAATACATCTCCGCTGTTTGGATACCAGACGTGCGGGTTCAGGCTGTTATTAAGAATAATATTATTTGTTGCCTTACGATCGTAACCCTCACGCATTTTCAATCCCCCATTGAGTAATACGTTGTTATAAATATTATACCAGGTTGAACCGTCATCCAGGTCGATATCCCATCCATGGTCGCAGCGCCAGCGGCTGTTGCGAATGGTATTTGGCGCAAGCATGTCTGATTTTGGCAAATCAGGTTGCTTTTCAACTTCTTTGGCTGTTTCATTAATATTGGGGGTCCAGAACCTGTCGCGACCCCATGAATTAAAACTTCCGTGGTCTCCGGTTTCAAGTACGGTATTGAACACATCGCAGTACTCAATAACATGTCCGCCAAATGTTCCTTCGCTAATATTTATTCCAGCCCGGGGCACATCATAAATGGAAGCGTGACTGACGGTTATTTTATACGACATGGAAA
>DASQZK010000181.1:0-4748 GCA_035638735.1 Bacteroidales bacterium | reverse complement strand
CTTTCAGTCCCGATTTATTTGACGGCTCATCAATACGTACCTCACCAGTCAGGTCTTCGATCAGGTTTTGTATTTCGGTGGTTTTTGTTACCCCGGTGTTGGCATCTGATTCAACGACCTTTATTTTCAGTGAATCGATATTCTGCAGGTTGATTTTAAAGCTGTCGTACTGGAAGAAGAAATTCGATCCGAAGAAATTCATAAGGCCCGCACTTACCCGGCCGTCGAATTGAAAATTACGGTTCCTCTTCATAATGATCTTATTTCCCCCGGGCACAAGCATCACGTTCTGAGAATCGCTCAGGAAAATATTCGGGACACCATATATGGTCAGGTCTTTAGTCCTCAGGTTAAGCTCGGCGTTATCGTGGGGTGCTTCCACTTTCGAGGTAAAATACATAACATCGTAGTCGGTATTCCCCAGGCTGGCTTCGAGGTAATAGAATAACTTATCATTCAGTGTTATGATATCGGTCTTATCATCGAAAAAGATGAAGCCGAGCCGGCTTAATTTCATAAGGCTTTGGCGGACCTGGTAGGGTGCCATACCTAATTCATTAGCATAGGCTTCCACGGAAAACTTCCTGGCATTATTCAGCAACCTGGAAAATTTCCATAGCGATACAAGAGGATTGACAAAATCACGTCCACGCAGTTGGTCGTACGATTTATTATCGAACAGGTTTTTCGATTCGAAGCCAGCCTGTCCGATAGCCCGGCCTATTGGTGGTCTGATATACAGGATACCCGCATTACGGTCCCAATCAAGTTCTTCAAAGTCCATGTCAATGCCGTGATAGGAATCACTGTAAGGTACGCCGCTGGTATATCGATCACTGCGCGAGAACCTGAACTTATCGTTACCTTCAAAATACAGGAATTGCAAATCGGGGTGATAAATGGAATCGTTTTCAAGGTAAATTGAGACTTTTACGCTTTGGGAACTCATGCTTTTTTCTCTGATGACCACACTGTTGGTAAGCAGTTGCATACGCAGGGTATCCTGCTCGTACACATCCAGCGTGGCAGGATTCCCGTCTGCCCCGGTGCCCACAAGTAAAGCACCCTGCATGGAAAGTCCACCTGTATATTCAATCCCCTGGTAAAGGTTTGGGAGAATATATTTCCCCTGGTAAGATGAAAACCTCGGGTACATGGCTAGTTCCGGTTTAGCAATAGGCAGTGCTTTATCTTCCAGCTGACCTTCGAGCGGATAATCGAAATATTTTCGGTAAATGAACTTCACCGAATCGGCCTTGTATTGGGCACGGTTCATCTCGATGAAATAATTCGACAGGTCGGCATATACTTTTTCAGGGCTAAGGCCTGCCTTCTCCCAGGTCACGCGACCGCTTTTTCCAGACCATTTAAGATTCAACAGGTTATACTTCCCATTTGTATTTTCTATACTTAGAGTATCCCTGTTCGAAAAGCAATAGAGGGTGGTGCCGGAAAAGTTTATCCAGGGTGAAAAGTCTGTATGTCCAAAACGGAAATCACCACCCACGCTTTTCCAGTTGGTGCCGGCAAGATTATACAGGTTCCTGTTCTTCAGAAAGTCATACGTCAGAGAAAGCATGCGCGAGGTGTTCCTGAAAGGCACTTCCTTGTCGGCAGCAAGATGATCGTATGCTTCGAGCCACTTGTCGAGGCCCTTCCCCTGGTAACCACCCGACATGGTCATGAGGTAGATCTTAATGTACTGGAGAAATTCCGGATCGGGCTTGGCCCTGCGGGCAAGCATGAAGTTGGAGACTTCCATTAGCTTCATCTTATCTTCGTAACTAATGGAATCGCTTTGCCAGGCCACAATAAAGCGGTCGACAACGTGCATATCCGCCTCGTCGACATCACTCATAAAGCCTTGCAGTTGCGCGGTATATTCGACCGTGTCAATAGCAAATTCTCTGATTTGCTGTGAAAAAAGCGCGGGCGCAAGGAGTAGCAGGATCAGAACAGGAAGGATCCTTCTCATAACCGGGTTGTATTGTTTTATAAAAAATTACCTCCTGAAATTAAAAGAAATCCAGTTATTATCATAAAGTTCGGACACAAATTTAAGTCCCGACGATAAAGCCCGGTCAATGATGGTTTGTTTATCTGTTACCAGGATTCCACTCAGGAGAATGTGTCCTTCCGGCTCGAGATGATCGGTATAAACGGGCAGATCTTCCAGTATAATATTCCGGTTGATATTTGCCAGGATGACACTGAATTTTTTCAACGGAATGGATGAAGCATCCCCCTGGATAAGTTCGTAGCGATCAGGATCATCAATATTCCTCTGGAAATTTTCATGGCTGTTAGTGAAGGCCCATTCATCGATATCGATAGCGGTAACATGCCGGGCCCCGTTGAGCAGGGCATATATTCCGAGAACGCCGGTACCGCAACCCATATCGAGGACCGTCATGCCATCCGGTTTTTCAAGGTTCATTTGCCTGATCATCAACCTGGTCGTTTCATGATGTCCCGTTCCGAAAGACATCTTCGGCTCAATGACGATATTAGTAATCCCGCTTATTCCCGGGTGAAACGGTGCTCTTATTATACAGAGACCATCGATCATTACAGGCTGATAGTCCTTTTCCCATTCTGCATTCCAGTTTTTTTGGGGGATACTGTTTTGTTCCGTATAAATCTGAGCCACACCGGTCTCGATTGTGCCAAGAAAATTATCAAGATCTTCACGGTTGAATCTGTCTTCGGGAATATAAGCCACCAGGTACGGTTCCTCTTCCTGCAAACCTTCATAACCAAGGAAATCCAGACCGGCAGTCAGTAATTCACTGATGCCGGTACTGAATGGTTTTATCTCCAGCTTCAGCTGTATGTAATTCATCACGGCAGGCCAGATCAGAAAGCATTTACAATCTGGATGAAGTCTTCTGCTTTCAGAGAAGCACCGCCTATAAGACCGCCGTCGACATCCGGATTGGCAAACAGTTCGGCTGCGTTGGAAGGTTTACAGCTTCCGCCATATAATATGGTTGTTTGGTCGGCCAGGGTTTCAGAATAGTTAGAAGCAATCTGATCGCGGATGAACTTATGCATCTCCTGTGCCTGCGCGGGAGAGGCGGTCTTACCAGTGCCGATAGCCCAAACAGGTTCGTAGGCTACGATAACATGGCTGAACTGTTCCGCGGAAAGATGAAAAACACCTTCCCGGAGCTGGTTCCCAACCACGTCAAAATGTTTGTCTGCCTCGCGTTCGGGAAGCACTTCTCCAATACAGAAAACAGGCTTTAAGCCGGCAGCCAGGGCAAGATCAACTTTTTTGGCAAGTACTTTATTATCTTCGTTATAATACGCTCTCCTCTCAGAATGCCCGATGATCACGTATTCAGCCCCGGTAGACTTGATCATATCAACAGATACTTCACCGGTATAGGCACCATTCTCTTCCGATGCACAGTTCTGTGCCGAGAGCTTCACGCCGGTAAGTACTTTGGCAGCATCGGCCAGGTGAATAAACGGGGGGGCAATAATAACAAGGGCGTCACTCGTTTTCGATTCAGCCAGCTCATTTACGGCATTAGCCAACTCAAGGCCCTCCTGCAGGTTCTTATTCATTTTCCAGTTACCTGCAACAATGTTTTGTCTCATGATATCATTTTTAAGTTATATTCAACAGAACCCCAAAAATAGCAAAGAACAGGCAAGCATTAAAATAATAATCACTTATTTGAAAAGAAAAATGTCAGCCACGCAGTCGTGGATCGAGAATAACATAAATAATGTCGACAATAATGTTCACTGCAACGAAGACAACAGAGATGGTGAGTACCGAGGCCAGTACAACGGGGAAGTCGTAGAAATTCAGGGCATTGACAATCATATACCCCAGGCCGTGCCAGCCGAAGATATACTCTACGAAGACCACGCCTGCCAGCATTCCGGCAAACCAGCCGCTGACAGCTGTAACCACGGGGTTTAGCGAATTACGGAAGGCATGAACAATCACTACCCGGCTGTATCGTAATCCTTTGGCAAAGGCTGTCCTGATGTAATCCTGGCTTAAAACATCAAGCATCGAGTTCCGGGAAAGTTGTATTACCACGGAAAGTGGCCTGATACCCAGCGTTACAGCAGGAAGAATGAGGTTCTTCAGTTCAAGATGAATGCCCCTTCCCAGGTCGTCAACCTCGTACAGGTTCCCGGTAAGGTTCAGATGAGTGATATCGCCCAGCTTATACGCAAAAAGCCAGGCAATAAGGATGGCTGCAAAGAACGAAGGAAGTGACATCCCAAAAGTGGATACCACCAATACCGTCCGGTCAAACCAGGAATCCTTCTTCAACGCCGATAATACACCAAGGATATTGCCGGCTACGAAGGCGAGGATAATTGCAAAAAAGGCCAGGATCAGAGAATTGGGCAGGGCTTCCGAAATCATGTCACCCACAGGCCTGCTGCTAAGGAAAGACCGACCTAGCCAGGGTTTCTTAACAACCAGGCTGAGCCCGTTTTTAAGGGTAAAGATCTTTGTGACTCCCCGATACTTATCGGTGTCGAGAAAATAATAGGAATCAGGATTGGCGGCCTGGTAAACAGAAATGAACGACAGATCGTTAAGATAGCGCAAGTATTGCTTGTATAAAGGCTGATCGGGCCCGAGTTCCTGCCTGATGATCTGCACATTTTTCAGATCGGCGCGCTGTCCCAACATCATTTGTGCCGGGTCGCCGGGCAAAACGTTAAACAACAGGAAGATCAGGGTTACAACACCCCATATCACCAACGCGCTG
>DASQZK010000180.1:0-3452 GCA_035638735.1 Bacteroidales bacterium | reverse complement strand
TGCGCCGTTGTCACTGGCGAAAAGGACGATCGTGTTCTTATCAATCTTCAATTTTTTAAGTAGTTGTAATATGCGCCCCACATCACCGTCCAGCTTGGTAATCATGGCCGCATATTCGGCGTATGGCATGCTGTTGGCTTTGAACTCACCGCCCTTGTATGGCACTTCATCGAAAATACTGTTGCCCTTTTTATCAAGGTAAAGTTCCAGGTCTTTCCCGGGGGCAATGAGTTCGGCATGGGGAATCCTGACCGGCAGGTACGCAAAAAAGTGTTTATTCTTATTATCACGGATGAACTGCAGTGCATCGTCGATTACGTATTCGTAGGAGTACCTTGTTGAGTCGATGCCTATATTTTGTGTTCTACCATCGATGATCTTATTGATGGAATCCTGGTAATAATAATGCGCCTGCACCTGGTCGGTGTAACCGGTGAAGGCATCCCAGCCTTTTGCCGCCGGATCGCCGGTTGTGCCGGCATTTCCCAGGCCCCATTTGCCAAACATGCCGGTAACATAACCGGTATTATGCAGTACCTGTGACAGGGTGGTGTCTGTGGGCCTGAGGAAGACATTATTGGCATTTCCCCTTATGTAGGCATGTCCCGTATGCAGCCCGGTCATCAGTGTGCAGCGTGAAGGTGCACATACCGTGCTGCCCGCATAGAACTGGGTGAATTTAATCCCCGTTGCTGCCATTGAATCCAGGATGGGCGTTTTAATCATTTCCTGGCCGTAACTTCCCAGGTCGCCATAACCAAGGTCGTCGGCAAGGATGTAAATGATATTCGGCTTTTCAACCTCCTGGTCAGCATTCTTGTTTTGGGCGCAACTACCCAGTGCCAGCAACATTCCGGCAGCGACTTTCAGTTCAAGGTTCCGCATGATGAAAGATATTTCAGATTAGTTATTACAAACTTACTAAATTACTTGCAAAATGGTGTCTGATTGTGAAAGTCTGTCCTCTGTTGCAGGGATGCGCCCCGAGATATGTCTTTCAAAAAAATAAGGTTCAGTACCAATAAGACATAAATTGAGTTTTTGCAGGGAGATTTCTCAGTCGCTTCTCTCCTTATCAATGATAAGTATCGTTAACATGTTGTGAATATGCAACTTGCAATTTAAACAACCTAAGCTATCCTTCGCTACCCCTCGGTCTCCTGGAAGGGAAGCCAGTCGCACATACCAATGATAAGTATCGTTAACATGTTGTGTAAATAAAACTTGTCATTGGTAAGGAGAGAAGCGACTGAGAAATCTACCCTTTTTATACAAAAACGACATTAAGTTACAATTTGAACGTTGAAACTTAAAAATTAAAAGACAGACTTTGGCGGGAAGACGCACAAACTAACCATCTTAGGTCAATGATCATTTGAACATCAACATCGACACAGGCAATGGTTGCCGTGGCAGACCGGGTCCCTCTATATCGACTCTCAGCATTTCGCCATAATTACCTTCAAAGTAATCAAGACGAATCGGGTATTTCCCTTTTTGCAGGACAATCCTGCCCTTTGCAGTGAAGGGGCCGTGAATGCCGTCGTTATCAACGATCATTTCATTGTTGACAAACAACCTGGAACCGTCATCACTAGTGGTGGTAAAAGTATAGGTACCATCGACGGGTATTTCGATAAATCCTTTGAATCTTACACCCCAGTAATCTTCAATGGATTTAACCGTTTTGAGGTCAAAGCCATGTACTCTGCCGGTCTTTAAGGGCTTTAGTGAAGCATAGTCGGGTATTTGGTCCCAATGTCCTTCAAAATACCGGTAATTTAAACCGTTAATTGCGTTGTTGTAAATATCATAATTCCGTGAAGTAATGTATCCGGCCTTAAGTGGTTTCTTATAACTTCTTGCACGAACTGTACAGGTATTTTGCAATTTGAACGGACCTTCATACCGGTTTGAACTTTCCGTTGGTTCAGATCCATCCGTTGTATAATATATTTTTGCCCTGGGGTCATCACAGTTGAGAGTTACCAGCAGGTTCCTACTGGCAGACTGGTCTTCCGGCATGATGGTTACCGTAGCGGAATGAATAGTGTTGTTCACGGGAATGTTTATATTTCCGGATTCAAAGTGATAGTCACCCGATAGAACCCGGAATTTCGCAAAGCCGTCTTCATAATCAAGGAATGAGATACCTTCCGCACCCGATGCTTTTTGATGGCTTTCCATAACCTGTGACTCGTTGTTCGCCGGGATGTATACAGTGGCGGAAGTATTCACCGGAATATGAATATTCCATGTAAAATCGTTTTTTCCATTCATCTGCCATTTGCTCGTAATTTTCCCGTAGGGAGAGTTATGTGTGGCGGAAGCATGGGTTATTCCCTGGCCGATGAGGGGTTTCATCATAATGGTTTTAAACCCCGGGGCTGACGGTCTGATACCGGCGATATATTCATGCATCCAGATGATAAGGTCACCGAGGAGCATAACGTGGTTGCCTGAATTCATTGACGGGTCGGCCGTATTACCATTCCAGAGCTCCCAGATGGTGGTGGCATTGTTTTTAACCATATAGCCCCAACTCGGGTAGGTGGTTTCGGAGGCAAACCGCATGGCGATGTCGGCTCTCCCGAAGTCGGTCAGTATACGTTGAAGGTACATGATGCCGATAAGACCTGTTGGAATATGGCCATGGTAGTCGGTTTCGATCTTTTCTACCGCACTCTCGAAGACCGCTTCCCTGTTTTCTTCCGGAACGAGGCCGAATGCCAGAGAAAGGATGTTGGCCGTAACCGTGTTGTTACTGTAATAATTGCCATCCGGGTTAAAGAAGTTATCGTTGTATGCTTTCTTCATATCCGAAGCTTTTTCTTTGAACCACTTTGTGTCTTCCGGTTTGGACAAAAGCCTGGCGAAGCCTTCCATGAGTTCCAGGTCGTGGTAGAAGAAGCTTGTCCCGAGAAGGGTGCCGGAAGTGATCCGTTTGGGATCCTGGCTGTGGATCATGGAGAGTTCTTCGGGTGGCATGCACCAGTCGCCATAGCTATCACGTGGCATAAGCCCATTGGAAGCATAGGTATTGTACATGTATGTGATCCATTTTTTCATCGCATCATAGTTTTCAGCTATGGCGACTGTATTCCCAAACTGGTTCAGGAGCATATCCATAACCATGATGCCGGTGCCATCCCACGTGACGTTATCGTTATACATTGCCCAGTAAGCCGGGCATATATCGGGGATAGACCCCTGACTGTTTTGGGCGTCGCGCATGTCTGCCAGCCATTTACGGTAGAGTCCGCCGTTATTGAAGATGTAGCTCTCACCGCGGCAACCGGTTGCCCTGTCTCCTAACCAGCCCATGCGCTCGTCACGCTGGGGACAATCGGTCGGGAAACTCCGGTAATTACCGCG
The DNA here is from genome assembly GCA_035638735.1 of Bacteroidales bacterium. Taxonomy (GTDB): domain Bacteria; phylum Bacteroidota; class Bacteroidia; order Bacteroidales; genus DASQZK01. The sequence goes on along the minus strand of DASQZK010000180.1, from coordinate 77 downwards.
TATGCCCCATGTGGCATTTTTATAAATGCGGTTGATCATGGTATCGGAACATTCGAAACTGCCGTTCGTGGCCAGGT
>DASQZK010000179.1:0-5200 GCA_035638735.1 Bacteroidales bacterium | reverse complement strand
CGCAGATCATCATGCAGGCCTGTGGCGAGATTCATCCCCGGCTTATCCTTTCTGTCCCGCTGGTGATCGAGAAAATTTACAAAAAACAGCTGTTGCCAGTAATCAGTAAGCCTTCGATGAAAGTGCTGCTTAAAATTCCTGGTATCCGGTCGATCCTTCATAAGAAGATCAAAGAGAAACTGGTGAATGTCTTTGGCGGTAATTTCCATGAAGTGGTGATTGGCGGTGCAGCATTTAACAAAGATGCCGAAGAATTCTTCAGGAAGATTGGCTTCCCGTTTTCAATAGGGTATGGCATGACGGAATGTGGCCCCCTCATCAGTTACGACGGCTGGAAAACGACCCGGTTGAAGTCTGCCGGAAAGATTGTGGACACCCTCGAAGTGAAGATCGATTCGCACGACCCGTATAATGAAGTAGGTGAGATCATGGTAAGGGGTGAAAACGTCTTGATGGGGTATTATAAAAATGAAGAAGCTACCCGGGAAGTGCTTGATGAGGAAGGCTGGTTGCATACCGGTGACCTTGGGGTCATCGACAGCGATGAGTATATTTATATCCGCGGCCGCAGTAAGGATATGCTTCTCGGACCGTCCGGTCAGAATATTTATCCGGAAGAAATCGAGGCCAGGATCAATAATTTGCCATACGTGCTTGAATCGGTGGTTATACAGGAAAACAGCCGCCTGGTAGCGCTCGTCTGTCCCGATAAAGATCTTATCGAAAAAGAAAACGTGAATGACCAGGGTCTGGAAAATATAATGAAAGACAATCGGAAGGCCCTCAACCAGATGGTTCCGGGATATATGGGTGTTGCCGAATTCCGCATCCACGAGGAAGAGTTTGCCAAGACACCGAAGAAGAGTATTAAACGATTTCTGTACACCAATTGACGAGACGGGCCGGTCACACCACCTCTTCAACAGCCCGGTTGAGAAAGTCGTTGAGCGGTTTTACCATTGCATAAACCGACATGAGATGATCGAGGTAATCTTCGCTCAGAACAATGCTGTCGGGGATTGATGTAAAAACGGTGTAACTTTTATATTTTACCAGGTCAATATCGGGGTCGTTACGATCGTAGCCCTGTGGTGCCGTTTTTAGCTGTTCACCGTGTATTTCACCAAAGGTTTCCTTAAAGGCAGGGTTTTCAACAATACGCCTGAATTCGTCGGGGGCATACATTATTTCCTCCCTTATGGCTTTCAGGGCAGGTGAAGGCGGCATATACATACCACCGGCAGCAAAGCATCCATTTGGCTCGAGGTGGACATAATAACCCGGATTGAATGTTCGCCGCCCCCCCCGGGCTATGTAAGCGCCCATATTTGTTTTATAAGGCGATTTGTCAGGTGAAAACCGGATATCCCGGTTGATGCGGAAAATGCAATCCCTGGCTTCCGGCAGTCCGATAGCCGGATCCATGGCATTCAGCTTATGGATCAGTACCGATATAAAATAAGCCAGCTGCTTGCGTATCTCCTTGTACCGGTCTCGGTTGTCGTCAAACCATTCTTTTGAATTGTTCTCCTTCAATTCCCGGAGGAAACTTAATGTGTCGGGATGGATCATAACGATCAATATTACGTGTTCAGGGGTTTAACATAAAAGAACCAAATATGTTGTCCTTTCACCAGCATCGCCTGAGTTGAAAATTACTCAAAAGTGCCTGAATCAGCCTTGCAGACAGATAAAAATAGTTTAAATTTGGAGTATGCACAAATCGATTATTATCGTAGCCGGAGGACATGGCCGCAGGATGGGGAGCCATACTCCGAAACAGTTTCTTGAACTGGCAGGAGAACCCGTATTGATGAGAACCATCAATGTTTTTCACCAATTTGATCCGGAACTGAAAATTGTTGTAGTCCTTCCGGGACAGCAGCTGCAGGCGTGGAAGGCGTTATGTGAAAAACATGATTTTTCTGTCGTCCATCAGCAAATCTCCGGAGGCGAAACACGATTTGAATCAGTCAGGAACGGTTTTGCTCTTGTCGAAAAGGATTCGCTGACCGGTATCCACGACGGTGTCCGCCCCCTGGTTTCCTTTGAAACCATACAGCGATGTTTCGAAGTGGCCGAAGTTCACGGGAATGCCATACCTGCCGTAGCCCTTCACGAATCGGCCAGGGAAATTATTGAAGAGGGAACGAGGATCGTCAACCGCAACGCCATCCGGTTGATACAGACCCCCCAGGTTTTTCGATATCAACAACTTTACAGGGCTTATCATCAGCCTTATCAGGATTTCTTTACAGATGATGCTACGGTGGTTGAGTCGCTGGGTTACAAAATAAACCTGGTTGAAGGGAATGACGAAAATATAAAGATCACAACCAGGTTCGACATGAACGTGGCAGAATTACTTCTCAAGAAAGAGGTCATTTAGAATTTCGTGAAGCAACGGCTAAAAAACAGGCGATTCTCCAGGTTATTTTCACTGAATATAAGTCGTCCTGAATCGTCACCGGTAATACAACTTATTCTTTGAAATTTACAATTTCACCCCCCAGGTTGGTTTTGACATAGATACTGACCGGCTCACCTTTATATCCGATAAAACCTTTAAGGGTGGCTGTGGCATCGATGATACGGCGCGCAACAACCTTTGCTTTGCCACCCGATGCGGCTTTTACATACGTGTCCCGGGCTTCCAGTTCATAAGCAGAATAGGTGGCCCCGCTATTGACCTCGATGGTTTGCTTTTCTACATTCCCTGTAAATACAAGGATAGCCCCCTGCCTGACTTCAGCCGAAAGTGTTTTCAGCCCGAGCTTGAGTTCCATTTTACCTCCGGACTTCGCAGTGAAAGCAATTGTGTCACCTTCGATGACCTCCGGGCTGGTGATGAGAGCCTGTGCCTGAACATCCAATTGGTCGAGATGTGAATAATAAACCCTGATTTTTACACGGGCATCCTTCTGTGTGTTGGTTTTTAGCCGTAAACTAAGGTTTCCCCCATCATTTTCCGTGATGACATTTTCTGGTGACGTCCCCATTGTTTCGATCACAAGTTGCGAGGTGTCTGATTTATAGAGTTCAACCCTGATGTTGCCGATCACCGAAAGACCTTTGAAATTCCCGGGATCACGCTTTACAGGTTCCTGTGCCGAAAGAAAAACAGGTAGTGATACCAGGGCTGTTAACAATACTATCCGTTTTATACTTCTCATATTTCCCAATGTTTAATAAACAAAACTACAAAATTTACAGTGAATATCAGTTTGTCCCAAATTTAAACAGTTTAGTCTTTAAAAAAATGCCATTTGTCAAAATTAGTGCCACGTCATGTTGATTCACTTCCGGATATTTGTTCTAAATACCTTAACCTTCACTTAATACAGATTTATAATCAGCACGTTACCTTTGTTTTGTGGAACGAAAATACCCAGGAAACGATTTGGACATAATTTGTTTCCCCGGTTTTTTTGATCTAGTTTTGCGCTCATTATGGAGCGACCAGAAGACATATATAACCGGGTTATTGAGCTCTACCACAAATTTGGTATACGGAGCGTGACCATGGATGATATTGCACGTGAGCTGGGAATTTCGAAGAAAACGCTATACCAGGTCGTCGATGACAAGAGGGATCTGGTAACGAAGGTGATGCATTGGGAATTTGACAGGGTAAACGCATGTATGGAAAATCTCAAAGTAGGTGGCACGAATGCTATCGAAGAGCTTCTTGAGATCAGTCGTTTTGTGAACCTGCATCTCAGGGAATACAGTTCTTCGCTGGAATATGATTTACGAAAATATTACCCGGTGATCTACCAGGATATCCACCGGCAGAAAAGAGAAGTGATGTATCATACTATACTGGCAAATATTAAGCGGGGGAAGGATGAAGGCTTATACCGCGGGGAGCTGCGTGAGGAAGTCATAGCCAAACTGTATGTGTCGCGTTTCGAGAGCATGCAGGAAGACACCATGTTTTCTATTGAAGAATTGACATCGGGTGAAATTTTCAGGGAGATATTTACCTACCACATCATGGGCATTGCCAATGAGGAGGGCATTAAAATATTTTTGAAAAACAGGCACAGGTTGCACAATAGCAGCCAGGAAACCTAAGAATGAAACGTATGAGTAAACTAAGTGAAGTTATTTTAGTGGTATTCATCTCGGCCGTGATGGTGCCGGCAGCAAGGCCGCAGGCATCAGTAGATGATTCCGTTAAGTCGTTTTCTCTCAGTCAGGCGGTTGACTATGCCTTGCAATACAATACGTCGGTGCAGAATGCCGGCCTCGACATTATTTCTGCCAGGAAAAAAGTATGGGAAACGACGGCTATTGGGCTTCCCCAGGTGAACGGGGCCCTGAATTATCAGCATCTTCCCGGACCCTTGCCGGTGGTTGATTTTGGCTCGTCGCAGGCCCCCCTGTACAATTATATTTTTGAGTCGCTGCGTGAGCTGGGATATCCGCCGCCCGATACATTGACCAATAGTATGGGCGGAGGGCCCATCACCCTTGGGGTGAAAAATTCCACCACCTACAGCGTAACGGTTTCGCAGATGGTGTTCAGTGGTGAATATATTGTTGGGTTGCAGGCCTCAAAAGTTTTCCTTGAACTTTCAAAAAATGCAAAGGAAAAGACGGAACAGGATACCAGGGAAAATGTAACAAACAGTTATTACACGATCCTGGTGTTGGAAAAGAATCTTGAAATACTCGATTCATCGGTTGTCAATCTTGAGAAAACGCTGAGAGAAACAAAAGCCATGGTTGACCAGGGCTTTCTGGAGGAAACCGATTATGAGCAACTGAAGGTTACAAAGAATACGGTGGATAATTCCATGCGGGCTATAGAGCGGCAAAAGGAACTGGCCCTGATGTTGTTTAAAATTCAACTGGGACTCAAAGTAGATGATTCGGTCAACCTCACGCAAGGTCTTAACGCGTTTGTCCCGGATAGTGAGAATGTTTCAGTTCTCACACAGCCGTTCAATGTGGGTGAAAATATCAGTTATAAAATGGCCGATACCCAGGTGAAGATTGACGCCTTAAACGTAAAGAGAGAAAAGTCAGCGTATTTACCTTCAGTTTCGGCATTTTACCAATACCAGGATAAGACCAACAAGGCCACATTTGATTTCACGTTCAACAATATTATCGGGGTGAATGCTTCCATACCGATATTTTCGAGTTTCCAGCGGCATGCTAAAGTTCAGCAGGCTGAGCTGGCCCTTGAGAA
>DASQZK010000178.1:0-2330 GCA_035638735.1 Bacteroidales bacterium | reverse complement strand
AGTATCGTGGCGCCAGTGCTTTTGAGAAGCTGAGGCTTGCTACCGAAAACAGTGATAAAAAACCGGAGGTGTTTCTGCTTACCTACGGAAATCCTGCGATGCGTAAGGCCCGGGCTACTTTCTCATCCGGATTTTTTGCCTGTGCCGGTTTTTCTATTACCGACAATATCGGGTTTGATACAGTGGAAGCAGGTATTGAGGCAGCTAAAAAACAGGAGGCCGACATTGTTGTGGTTTGCAGCAGCGATGAAGAATATGCGAATATTGTTCCGGTTGTTTATGAGCAAATGAAAGACCAGGCAATTGTAGTTGTCGCCGGTGCGCCTGCCTGCATGGATGAACTGAAGAGCAAAGGAATTGAGAACTTCATCCATGTCAAATCCAATGTACTGGAAACCCTCACTGCTTATCAGAAAGCACTGGGAATTTAAAATATAATACCAGGTCAGACAGTTAAGGTTATTTACACCGGAACTACAAAATCTGATATTTTAACTGGTAAATTGAAAAAATTTAAACTGTATGAAACCAGATTTCAGTAAAATAAACTTCAGGGAAACAGCCGGATCAGCTGCTTCACAAGAGAACAACAAAAAGGAACAGAAGATTGATAACAACTGGCTGACACCTGAGCAGATCAGTATCAAGCCGGTATTCACCAAAGCCGATCTCGAAGGCATGGAACACCTGAATTATGCTGCAGGTATTCCTCCGTTTTTGCGGGGGCCCTATTCCACCATGTATGTAATGCGTCCCTGGACCATCAGGCAGTATGCCGGGTTTTCAACAGCAGAAGAATCAAATGCTTTCTACAGGCGTAATTTAGCTGCTGGTCAGAAAGGGCTCTCGGTAGCTTTTGACCTGGCAACCCATCGAGGCTATGATTCCGATCATGAGCGGGTAGTGGGAGATGTAGGGAAAGCCGGGGTGGCCATCGATTCCATTCTCGACATGAACATACTTTTTGACCAGATACCGCTTGATAAAATGTCCGTTTCCATGACCATGAACGGGGCCGTATTACCTGTGATGGCATTTTATATAGTCACCGGGCTGGAACAGGGTGTGTCTCTCGAACAGCTCAGCGGAACTATTCAGAATGATATACTGAAAGAATTCATGGTGCGTAACACCTATATCTACCCACCGGAAATGTCGATGAAGATCATTGCCGACATTTTTGAATTTACTTCACAGAAAATGCCGCGTTTCAATTCTATAAGTATCTCGGGTTACCACATGCAGGAAGCAGGAGCTACAGCCGATATCGAACTGGCTTACACACTTGCAGACGGACTGGAATATATACGGGCCGGGATCAATGCGGGTATGGATATTGATGCGTTTGCACCCCGTTTGTCGTTCTTCTGGGCCATCGGGATGAATCATTTTATGGAAATCGCCAAGATGAGGGCAGCACGTATGCTGTGGGCCAAACTGGTGAAACAGTTCAATCCGAAAAACCCGAAATCAATGGCGCTGCGCACCCACAGTCAGACTTCCGGCTGGAGTCTTACCGAGCAGGATCCGTACAACAACGTGACCCGTACCTGTGTGGAAGCCATGGCTGCAGCACTTGGTCATACCCAATCGCTTCACACCAATGCCCTGGATGAAGCCATTGCCCTGCCGACTGATTTCAGTGCCCGTATTGCACGTAATACACAGATATATATTCAGGAGGAGACCAATATGCACCGATCGCTGGATCCCTGGGCAGGCTCCTACTACGTTGAGTCACTGACACAGGAACTGGCAGACAAAGCCTGGAAACATATTGAAGAGATAGAAAGCCTGGGAGGAATGGCAAAAGCCATTGAAACCGGGATCCCGAAAATGCGTATTGAAGAAGCAGCTGCACGTAAGCAGGCACGTATTGACAGTAAAAAGGATGTAATTGTTGGGGTGAACAAATATCGCCTTGATAAAGAAGATCCACTTGAGATACTTGACATTGACAATACTGCTGTCAGGGAATCACAGATAAAAAGACTCGAAAAGCTTAAAGCTGAACGTAATAATGAAGAAGTACAACAAGCACTGGATGCCATAACCGAGGCTTGCCGTACCGGGAAAGGGAATTTACTTGAACTCTCCATTACAGCTGCTCAGAAGAGGGCATCACTCGGAGAAATATCATATGCAATTGAAAAAGTAGCAGGGAGGTATAAAGCCGTGATAAGATCTATATCAGGAGTTTACTCATCAGAATCGGGCGCTGATGACAGCTTTAAAAAAGCCCGCGAACTGGCTGAAAAATTTGCTGGCATTGCCGGCCGTCAGCCACGAATCATGATTGCCAAAATGGGACAGGACGGGCACGACCGCGG
>DASQZK010000177.1:0-4181 GCA_035638735.1 Bacteroidales bacterium | reverse complement strand
CTGGCTCGTTTCCGTATTACCACCAACAACAGCCGGACATTCTTTTGGATCGGCCTTAAAACGGGGGTTCAGAATGCCTGTTGGAATATGCAGCGTTATGGGTTTCATCAATCCTTCATTAAGTGGCAGAGGCTCATTAACAAGCAACCGCAGGACATAAATAATCACGCTATTAACGATGGCCGGTGTGGCATTCAAATTTCCGGAATGCATCGGTCCGGTGCCTGTGAAATCGATAATCGCTTCATCTTTACGTACATGTATCGTGGAAACCAGTCTTTTGCCGTCATCAAGTTCTTCCACTGCTTTGTACATCCCATCCGGAATATTTCGCAAAGTCTGACGCATGCGTTTCTCGGCATATGATTTCAATTGGCGCATGTAATATTGGGTGTTATCCGTGCTTTCTTTTTTACAGAGCTGCTGTAAAGATTGAACACCTCGATTATTGGCTGCCAGGGCCGCATTCAGGTCTGCCAAATTATCCTCGATAGTACGGGAAGGCCACGGTGCTTCTGCAAACAATTTCCGAATAGCCTTCCATTGCGGTTCTCCTTGTTTGACCAGGTAAGTTGGTGATATAACGACACCTTCTTCAGCCAGGTTTTTGGCCTGTGGCGGCATCGATCCCGGACGTGTTCCGCCCACTTCGGCATGATGCGCCCGGCTGGCGACATATCCGACCAATTCTTCATCATCCATGAAAACAGGTGTGATAACAGTGATGTCCGGCAAATGAGAACCACCATACGCCGGATGATTAGTTATGATGGTATCGCCCGGTTTCATCGGTATGGTATCTTTCACCCGGCGGACACATAATCCCATTGCACCAAGATGAACCGGAATATGAGGTGCATTAACGACGAGTTCGCCATCAGGATCCAGCAAGGCACAGGAAAAATCGAGCCGTTCTTTCACATTTACAGACAAGGCAGTACGTTGAAGCATTTCACCCATCTCTGAGGCAATCGCTGTAAAACGGTTTGTGAACAATTCAAGATTGACTGCTTCCGGGTTATCGGAGAAATAGGATTTATTCTTCGTTCCCGTTTTCTCGAGCATAATAGCATTTTGGCTGTTCATCCTAACATTCCATCCCGGGTCAACTACTGTTGTGCTGTGCCGGTCGAGTACCAAAGCAGGTCCCTCGATGTTGGCCCCGGATTTAAGTAATTCGCGATAGTAAACCGGAACATCAAGCCAATCGTTTTGAAAAAAAGCAGGAATGTGATGATGAGGTTCGGGATTATAATTTTCAGTCCTGGTAATAGATTTTTCTCGAGTTTCCTGTTGAACAGAAGCGACAACCCGGATTGATTCCACTTCAATTGTACGGTTTTCCACCCAGTGCCCGTATATCGTTGTATAACGTTCTTTAAATTCGGGGAGCAGCTGCTCCCGGTCGTTTCCAGTGATATCTATTGGTAACGTCGACTCCTGGCCTTCAAAACGCATATTAATAATGATGCGTCGCAACTTAATATCATCACTGGAATATCCTTCGTTTTTGATTTTATAAAAGGCATCATTTTTAAGTTGTTCAATAATGTCATTCAGGTTATCGCTGATGTCATCTAAACCTTGCAGAATCTGCCGTTGGCTGAACCGTTCAATGACAGCCTGCCCTAAACCATATGCACTTAACAACCCGGCATTATCGGGAAGTATGATAGAAGAGATGCCCAGACGATCGGCTACACCGCAGACATGTTGTCCTCCCGCTCCGCCAAAACCGACCATGGCATATTGCTTGGGATCGTATCCTTTTCGTAACGAAATCTTACGAATAGCATCTGCCATCCGTTCATTAGCTATATCAAGAAAACCGGTAAGAATTTCTTCATCAACAACTTCATTTCCTTCTTTCTCTGTTACATGATCGACAATATCTTTCAATTTGGTTTTGGCATGTTTTACATGAACAGGAATACCGAAACGGGAGGGATCAAGATGTCCCAACAATAGGTTTACATCGGTAATGGAAAGTGGTCCGCCTGCACCATAACAGGCCGGTCCGGGGAATGCCCCGGCACTTTCGGGTCCGACGCTAAGTTTGAATCCGTCGAACGAGCACGCCGATCCACCACCAGCTGCTACTGTTTCGATCGATAAAGCAGGTGCCACCAGATGTGCATCTCCCACTTTATGTTCAAACTGATACTCAAAATCACCGTCAAAACGCGAGACATCCGTACTGGTACCGCCCATATCAAAAGAGATAATTTTGGCATATCCGGATGCTTTACCGCTTTGAGAGGCACCAACAACCCCGCCGGCCGGACCGCTGAGCAGGCTGTCTTTGGCGTGATAATCGTCGGACTGCACGAGTCCGCCGGCACTTGTCATGATGTGTAATGTGCTATCCCGCAATTCTGATTGAACATCATTCAAATATTGATCGATAACAGGAGCCAGGTAGGCATTGGTAACCGTTGTTTCCGCCCTCGATAATATATTAATGAATGGAGCGAGATCGGATGAACAGGAGATATGATCAAATCCCGCATCCACCAGTATTTGTTTTGCCCGCTGTTCATGTTCCGCGTTTTTATAACTGTGCATGAAACATACAGCTGCGGAAGTGATACCCTGAGCACGAGTGAATTTCGCCTGTTCACGAAGTGACTCGATATCAATCTCCCGTATTATGGTTCCATCAGCATTGAGGCGTTCACTTACTTCCACAACTTTTTGATGTAACGGAGCCGGTTTTTGAACATTTAATGTAAAAAGATCCGGACGTTGTTGGTTGCCGATGATCAGTAAATCCTTATAACCTTTTGTCACAAAAAATGCGATGGGAACGCCTTTATGTTCCAGTAACGCGTTCGTTCCTTTGGTAGTCGCCAGGCGCATTTGAAGCGGTGGCAGTGTTTCATTATAGGTTGTTTGAGTAACCAACCTAACAGCCAGTATGGGAGCCTCATAACCACTATTGAGTTCGAAAGGACGGCCTGTAAGATCGTTTTTTTTCAGGGACCGGTTTAGTTGTAACGTATGTTTTCCCGAATCATAGGACTCGATGATAATTTCATGATGATCCTCCTGGAGCATATGGAAGGTGAAATTTTTCACAAACTGATCGGGAGCATCCCAGTTTTCTTCGATTTTAAGGGTCTTCTCATCAATAATCTTCGAAATCGAACCCCTGAGTGCGCCGTTGCTCAATACTTTACATTTTTTAAGAATTCCCCCAGGCGAATAAGCCAGGCAATCCGTGAATGTGCCGCCGGTATCAATCCAAACCTGCCAGTTTTGATCCATTAAGTAAAATCTGTTTTGATGAGAATTTTGGTTAAGATATAATATAACAGAAATTTCACCCCTTAGTCCCCTGAAGGGGAAACAAATGCATGGATGTGAATATACTTATTCTTACCTAATAAAAACAGGTAGTTAAATAGATCTCGGAATGGAGTAAGTGCAAGAAGCTAAAAGTCCCCTTTAGGGGATTTAGGGGTCCAAATGCAATTTTATCTCATTCAACACCCTATCGATATCCTTTTCTATCTGATCGTTTGTAAACCTTATAACTTTTATACCAAATTTAGTCAATTCAGTACTTCGGTCTATATCGTATAGTTTTTGTTCTTTCATTTTATGGATGCCACCATCAACTTCAACGACAAGTTTTGCCTTATGACAATAAAAATCGGCAATAAATTCTGAGATAGGGTGCTGTCTTCTGAATCTATAATCTTCCAGTTGATTCTTTTTCAGATGCTCCCATAATTTCATTTCGGAAGGGGTCATGTGATGACGAAGTTCTTTTGCTTTTTCGAAAATATGTCCAGATGCCCCGAAAAACATGGATGGTTTAGTCATTTATCGCCCCCCTATCTAATTATCACTAAATATTACGCCTGATTAACCCCTTAATCCCCTTAAGGGGAAACATACATTTAGATGTGAATATACTAATCCTTACCTAATAAAAACAGGTAGTTGAATAGGTTTCGGAATGGAGTAAATGCAAGAAGCTAAAAGTCCCCTTTAGGGGATTTAGGGGTGAAAAAAGCAAGATATAACGCGAAGTTTACAGAAAAAAAATATTTTAAATAACTCAGTGACCTTAGTGCAAGATACTGTTTCATCTGTGGTTAAGCCTCGCCGAACTTCGTATCTATCTCAATGCCGATATCCTTTAAAAACTGTGTTGGCAGAACACCACCGGCGAA
>DASQZK010000176.1:0-2565 GCA_035638735.1 Bacteroidales bacterium | reverse complement strand
CTTTTTTGACTTCTTTTCCAGGATCTGCCTTTACCGGGTGCTCTTCGCGATAGCTGTACAGGGTTATGTCGTTGATGACTGTATCTTTCCTGATGGCATCAGGTACAGTAGCCTGTTTTTCATTGCCTTGCTCCATCTGTTTTACCCGGGCGTATATCTCATCGGCCCTGGATTGGTAATCCCTGGCATCTTTTTCCCATGCAATAATTTTACGCTGCCATGCCCAGCGTTCATTTGGATCGGGTAATTCGCGAACCTTGATCCTGGCTTCCCGGGCCAGCCTTGACAGGGAGTCGGCACTGACCTGGTAGTTGAGCGCCTTCTTTATGTTTGACTGGTAGTTGGTGGGCACTTCCAGGTTTGTCGGTTCCTTTTTTGGAACAGGACTTTCCCCTGGCTGTTCCGGGATAGCTGTCCTTATTGCCACTGGCGTATTCCTCATATCGACAATTGAATTTATCGACTCGATACCCCCAAGGTTCCCGATCCGTTTAATATCTTGGGTACTTGCACTGGCCAGCGATTTTTTAGGTTCCTTCATCTGGAGGATATATACAATCATCATCGAATCGAGGCCCTGGCGGTCGGTGATCAGCAGTAATGTGCCCAGGTCGGGTCCCGGCATAACCAGGTATTCATTTTCGGGTGAATTTACAGGGAAGCCCATATTTATAGGATCACTCCAATTATCCCTTTCCTGGTCGTAATGTGATTTGAAAACATCGAAGCCACCCATGCTGTTGTGTCCCGTGGAAGCAAAATACAGGTCGTTGCTCACCGGGTCATAATAGGGCATGATCTCGTCAAATTCGGTGTTCAGCTTATCAACCGCCTCCGGGGGACTCCAACCGTTCCTGATGGTCCGCTTCGACCTGAACAGATCGGCGCCGTCCTTTTTCGACCGGCCATAGCCGGAAAAATATACATACTGGCCTTTGACCAGGTTTCGTGGCCTGAAATAATAATTGGTGAGCTCACCCTTTTTTTCATTCTTGGTGAACAGATCCTCGGGTTTGACCGATAAACGACCCCCCTTGTTTTTAATCTCCCTGATATAGTTTGAATCGGCGAAAGTAAACAATGATGACTCATACACTTCGAAAGGATTATATTGAAGGGTCAGGTCCATGGCGTTTCCCGATAACTCTGCTTCATGCCCCGGCACAAGGTCTTTCACTTCAGACTTTCCGGCAGCTCCGGCAAATTTGTGAAAGGCCCGGGCAGATTCTGCAAACTGGTAATTGCGCCGGTAAGCTTGCCCCAGGTAATACAACACATCCGACGGTACCATAGTCTTAGTGGATGCATATTCAAGATACTCAATGGCCGATGAGAGGTTCTTGTGTTCTTTTAAAAGACATATCCCGGTGTAATAATTGAATAAGCCGTCTTTGGGATACCTCTTCAGTAAAACCAGGTAATCGCGGTAAGCCGTTTCATAATCCCCCTTCTCAAAGCTGCTTTGCGCACTCACCTTGAGCTCGGGCGTCGACGCCTGGTTGCTCTGGGCATTGCTGTTTAACGGTAATAAGAAAAGGAGGATTGCCATGATCCATCCACAGTGTAAAGCTCTAAACATATTGTGTCCTTCCTTGTTTATTCATGTTGACAGTTTCGGATATTCCGGCTAAAAATAGCAATTAAAATTCTTCAATGATTGTTGATAAACATTGAAGTTACTAACTAATTTATTAATGTCTTATTTGTACTTTTACACCTAACATTTATCAGCATGGCAAATTTGAAAATTGGAGACAAAGCGCCTGATTTCCAGGCCAAAGATCAAAACGGAAATGCCATACGTCTTGATCAGTTCAGAGGAAAAAAAGTTGTTCTTTACTTTTACCCGAAGGATAATACACCGGGCTGTACGGCCGAAGCATGTAACATCCGGGATAATTACCGGGACTTTTTAAACAAAGGCTACGTGGTTTTAGGTGTGAGCGGTGATAGTGAGAAATCGCATCAGAACTTTATCGACAAATACGATTTGCCCTTTCCTCTGATCTCCGATCAGGATAAAAATGTAATCAAAGCCTATGGCGCCTGGGGTGAAAAATCAATGTATGGAAAGAAATATGAAGGTATCATCAGGATGACGTTCATCATCTCAGAAGATGGTTTTATCGAAAAAATCATTGAAAAGGTCAAAACAAAGGACCATAGCCGGCAGATATTTGAAGAGTTATCCCATTAATAAGAAAACGCTGTTATGACAAAGGAAAAAGACGAAACTGCCAACAACATCAACAAAGAAAAATTAAAAGCGCTTCAGCTTACCCTTGATAAGATTGAAAAGGGGTATGGTAAAGGAGCTATAATGAAATTGGGAGGTAAGGCTATTGAAAATGTGCCTGCCATCTCATCCGGTTCTATCGGGATGGACGTTGCCATGGGAATTGGCGGCTATCCGCGTGGAAGGGTGATTGAAATTTACGGCCCCGAATCATCCGGTAAAACCACGCTTGCTATCCATGCTATTGCTGAAGCTCAAAAAGCAGGGGGTATCGCTGCCTTTATCGATGCCGAACATGCTTTCGACAGGTTTTATGCCCAAAAACTGGG
>DASQZK010000175.1:0-2037 GCA_035638735.1 Bacteroidales bacterium | reverse complement strand
CAATGGGGTTGTCACATCTTTCTCTTCATCGGGCCCCTGCGATGACGGACGCATAAAACCCGACGTTGTGGCCAATGGCAGTGATGTTTACTCAACCCTGGGAGATTCGGATAATAGTTACGGCAACTACAATGGTACCTCCATGGCCACAGCTTCGGTTTCCGGATCCATCGCTCTGTTATACGAACTTCAGGAAAACCTCCAGTCAGGGGTTACATTAATGTCGTCCACAACACGCGGACTGATCATTCATACGGCCGGTGCAGCGGATGATGATCCGCGGCCCGATTACCGCACAGGATGGGGTATTGTGAATATAAAAGAGGCGGCTGACCTTCTCATTCAAAACATGAAAAGCGGTGGTCAACGTATTCATGAAGGGGTTATTTCCCATGATGAGGTAATCCGGATACCTGTTGAGGCGAACGGTGATGCCCCGTTTTTAAAAGTTACAGTTTGCTGGACCGATCCTCCCGGACAACCCTCAATACCTTCACTCGATCCATCAGAACCAAAGCTGGTTAACGATCTCGATATTAAAGTCATTCATTCATTAACCGGCCAGGTGAGTTACCCATGGATCCTCGATCATGAAAATCCGGGACTCCCGGCTGCCAGGGGCATGAATCATACCGATAATGTTGAACAGGTATACCTGGAAAGTCCGGGCGAAAATCAATATATCATCGAATTGTCGTATTCCGGCACGCTTAACGGAGGTTCACAGGCATTCAGCCTGCTGGTTTCGGGTATTTCTACTCCGGACAATATCCTGCCGCCGGATAATCTTACCTACATTGTTTCGGAATCGTCTGTTACGCTTAATTGGTCTTCCCCTGCAGGGACCACTCCAAAAAACTACAAGGTCTTTCGTAATGGCAGTTTCTTTTCTTCCTCCACGGGTACAACTTTTACAGACCAGGCGGTCACGGTTAATGAAACCTATACGTACCGGGTAACTGCCGTTTACGATAGTGAAGGGCTTGAAATACAGAGTATACCTACCAATACTGTAACAGCCTGCCCAAGACGTTTAAGGGCTCTGCCTTTCGTGGTCGATTTTGAACAATTAACGGATGATGTTTCGATTGAAAACGGGGAAGACGGCTGGCGTTGGGGAAACAGCGGGGGGTTAAGTTCGTATTACCTTCATTTTGACAGTAATACGTCATCATTTATAGCGACTGACTCCTATTCTGCCGGAGAGTTGGCTCATGTCAGTGATGTTGCTTCAACAGTACCCCTGATACTCGGCAATTATACTGACATACGCCTGTCATTCGATTATATGCTTGTTTCAGGTATCTACGGTGCTGTAGATGAATTAAATATTGTATACAAACTACAGGAAGAGAATGGGTGGCACCTTTTAACAAAATTGCCGGTTGCATTAAACTGGACTCACCATTCAACCACACTTCCTGCGGAAATCTGTTTAGATGGGACCCAGATCGGTTTTTATTATGATGACCTTTACCAATGGGGCATGGGATCGGCCCTGGATAATATTAGAATTGAGGGGAATCAGACTTTATCAGGCGACCTGGCGGCAGTCGGCATTCTGTCGCCTGTGTCGGGATGCAGTCTTACCGAAAATGAACATGTAATCATACATATTAAAAATACCGGTGAACAGAATATTCTGTCCGGCAAACATATTACGGTAGAATTGACGGTTACACCGGACATTGAGATAATGGAGGAGATTGTCCTGACAGATGATCTTGCCGTGGGAGAAATACTTTCTTATCAGATGATTACCCCACTCGATCTTTCTGTTGCCGGGTATTATGAGCTCGAACTCAAAATATCTGCTGAGATCGACCAAAATACGTCAAATAATACAATCACCACCAGTGTTGAAGTCTATGGTTTTCCTGATGCCCGGATTTTGAATGTAGACAGCTTTTTTT
Organism: Bacteroidales bacterium; assembly: GCA_035638735.1. Classification (GTDB taxonomy): domain Bacteria; phylum Bacteroidota; class Bacteroidia; order Bacteroidales; genus DASQZK01. Next base: position 124 of record DASQZK010000175.1, on the reverse strand, counting down.
GTGTAGATGAACAAGCCGTATTTGTAAATGTCAGTGTTCAGGACGGCATACTTGAAGGGACGGGCGTTAATGGAATGACATTTGATCCTGCTTTGGCCGGAGCTGGTGTTCATACAATTATATA
>DASQZK010000174.1:0-2420 GCA_035638735.1 Bacteroidales bacterium | reverse complement strand
GTGAAGGATGTCATTTTGTTTGGATCGCAAGCCAGGGGTGATTCTGATGAAAATTCTGATTACGATATTCTCAACGTATTGGACAGGAATTTTTCAGGTGAGGGTGAAAATAATATTTTGGACCTGTGTTACGATATCGATTTAAAATATAATATACGCCTGGATGTTCATATCCTTTCAACTTCAGAATTAAACTCAGAGAGGGGGAGACAACCCCTATTCAAAAAAGCATTTAAATCCGGAATCTACGCATGATGATGATAGATGATGGTGACAGGAATAATCTTATCCGGTACAGGCTGGATGAGGTTTACGAAAGTATCGAAGGTGTCAGGCTATTGATTGAACATGAAAGGTTACGTTCCGCTGTAAACAGCTTCTGATGATCAAGATCCAGGCTGAAACAAAAAATGACTACCAGGCTATCAGGGATGTCAATGAATTGGCATTTGGACAGATGGACGAGGCGTTGCTTGTTGAACAACTCCGGCAGCGGGATGCGTTTATTCCCGAATTATCCCTGGTCGCCAGGGAAGGAACGCTGGTTGTGGGTCACATCCTTTTTTTTCCCGTGAAAATAGCCGGTGTCCGCAAACAGTGGGATTCCCTGGCTCTTGCACCGATGTCTGTCCTGCCTGAATACCAGAATCTGGGCATTGGCTCAATGCTTGTAAGAAAAGGGATTGAGAAGGCAGCAGATAATGGGTTCACGAATATAAATGTACTTGGTCATCCCCGCTACTACCCCCGTTTTGGTTTCGTACGGGCGTCCCTTTTTACTATTACCTCGCCATTTGCTGCTTCCGATGAGTCTGTGATGGTGTTGGAAATCAGGAAGAACAGCCTGAAGAATGTAAAAGGGATAATTACCTATCCCCCTGAGTACTTTTAAATTCTGAAGACCTTGAATGATCTTCCAAAAACCGCATGACGATTCCGGAATTTCCATACATTTTTACCCATTTAGTCGGGGTCCTTAATTCTGTGAGACTAATATTATGATATGACAGCCTGTACAAGTCATTCTGACAAAACCGGTCGTTTCCAACCATCATTATTATTGCGATTATGAACTCACCAGCCTGCAATGTTGTCTATCTATGCAATGGGGGCCAGATTATTTCTGAAATAGGCTCCATTTCGTATCTTTACGTGAATAATGCCAAAAACGATTTCCCATGGAAGCAGGAAAATTTGCAGTTATCGGACTGGGCCAGTTTGGTCGTGCTATTGCCAAAGCCCTGGCAAAGGGAGGTGCCGAGGTACTGGCTATCGACATTGACCAGGAAGAGGTGGATAATATTTCCGATAATGTAGCTTATGCTGTCGTGATGGACGGTAGCGACAAAAAGGCTCTTCTTTCGCACGAGATTACCGATTTCGATGCTGTGCTGGTAACGATAGGGCAGGAATTCGAACAGTTGCTGATGTGCACGGTTGTTCTGATGGAACTAAAGGTGAAACGTATTATTGCCAGAGCGCAGGGCAAGAACAGCCGTATCATACTGGAAAAAATGGGCGTAACCGAAATCCTTTCCCCAGAGGATGAGGTGGGTGTCATTGTAGCCGAACGACTGACTAATCCGGGGCTTGTTTCCTACTTGCAGCTTCCCGACGAATACAGGGTTGCCGAAATAAAGACACCTCCTAACCTGGCAGGAAGGACTGTTGAGGATATCAACCCGCGCGATAAATATAACCTGAGTCTCATTACGGTCAAAAGTGCGAAGAAGGTTGTGAAGGGCAATGAAACACAGGAAGAACATCATATAACCGGCGTTCCCATTTCATCTACCATCATCATGGAGGATGATTTCCTGATCGTCTTCGGGAAGGATAAGGATATCCAGCGGTTTATCGAAATTAACCAGTAAGCTCATCATTTATGCCGGACAAAAACGTTTGGAAAGTCAGGCAATTCATCAACCTGAGAATATTTGGCAGCAAAAAAGCTGTGTTCTATACCCTGCGTATACTCAGTATCATTATATCGCTCGTGGCCATTGCGGCGATCATATATTACCACGGATATTCCAAGACGCCTCATGTTTTGAAGGTATACCGTGTTATCATGCATATCAGTTTCAGCTTTTATTTTTTGAAATATCTCGTCCGCCTGTTTTACGATTTCCAGCCCCTGAAGTTTCTTCGCGACAATTGGTTTGAAGGTATCATCATGCTATTCCTGATGATCGAAGGTCTCGGCCTGCTAATTTTCAAAACCGACCTGGTGGAGGACTTTTTTAATATTTTCCGGTTAGGCGATTTTACGGTATTGTCAACATTACTGGTACAGTTATATTTTTTTATCATCGTAGGGATCGAACTTGGGCAGGCCAGCACGGTGCTTACCGGGATTCGACTTTCACCGCAAACCCTTTTGGCCCTTTCATTCCTGGTTCTTATCTCGGCAGGGACTT
>DASQZK010000173.1:0-2214 GCA_035638735.1 Bacteroidales bacterium | reverse complement strand
GAACACTATCATTCTAATGTTAAGCCGGCCTCACTCGGTGAAATATGCGCTTCCTGGCGGTATCAGCCGTCCGATGGCCAGGTTGTGGGGCAGCACCGAGGGGCACATTTTTTTACGATAGGCCAGCGCAAAGGCATGAATGTAGGGGGCAAGAAGGAACCTCTGTTTGTTATTGCCACCGACACAGTCAAAAACGTGGTATATACGGGCCAGGGTCAGTCGCACCCCGGATTATACCGTCGCGGTTTGTTTGTTAAGGCCGGTGATATTCACTGGATAAGACCCGATTTGGAGATGAAAGCCGGAGAAGAACGGTCCTATTTCGCCAGGATCAGGTACCGCCAGCCTCTTCAGAAGGCCACGCTGTACATGAAAGACGAAGGTATGTATATCGTATTCGATGCTCCGCAACGCGGGATCGCAGCCGGTCAGTTTGCCGCCTGGTACCACGAAGGTGAGCTGCTGGGATCGGGCGTCATTGAGGATTAACCGGCTCTCACATTGGTTTCGGCACAAAAATTGAAAAAGCTGCATAGCTTTTGTAAGCAGTTGTACTTTACCCTGTGTGTTACCTTCCGCTGCAATCCTGCCTGGTCACGATAAGTTCATCGACAGGGAAGCCCAGTCCGGCGGCTTTCCCGACAAGCCTGTTGTAAACAGACTCATCAAGTTGGGGTGTTCTGGACAGGACCCAAAGGTATTTCCTGTTGTTTGTGCCCACCATGGCATAGTTGTAATCATCATCGAGTGCAATAATCCGGTAATCGCCTTTGAAAGGCCAGAAAAACTGAACTTTGAGTCGTGCATTCCCGCTGTTTGGAACCACGAAGGCTTTGCCGGATACCGATGTCCATTTGCCCGTGTCTGACTTGCGGCAACGGTTTTTTACCTTTATGTAATCGTTGGATGTCAGGCTGTATTCTGCCGTGGTACAATCGCAGTTTTTCTGAAAACGGGCGGGAAGGTGAGCGATTTCGTACCACACACCGGCATATTGCCCGAGATCGACACCGGATACGGTTTTTACAGGTGTTTTTTGTGAGGCGCAGGACATAATTGTCAGAGTTAGTATGATAGACAGAAGATTTTTCATCGGTGAAAGGTTAAATTATGAAATCTCTTTTCGTCCGACGCACTGGTTATCCGGGTCATTTTCCCTGATAAACAAGCGGTCAGAGTGATGAGAAGTAAACCGTTATCCCGAATAAAAGGTTCAGTCCACCCTTAATATGGTGATTGTTCACCGGGTTTGATCCGGATGGTGTCTGGTTAAGATAGGCATACTGGAGCAATCCTTCGAGTGCAATATTTTCTTTGAAAAAGTAGTTTGCCCCCACACCGGCAGCTGCTTCGAAAATGGTGTGTTTATTTTCAACATGACCTTCGGTATAGATGGTCTTACTTTTCGAAATGCCAAAGGCCACGAGTCCTTCGGCAAAGGGTGAAATACCCTGGTAAATACCCCGGTAATAACGGGCCACCGGCCCAATCATCAGTGAGTTAGAAATGGTCTTATCATTGAGGTATTTCGACCTGTTGAGCGAATAGTTGAAAAGTCCGCCCATGGCGAACCGTTGCTTTAAGAAATAGCCGCCTTTAATATTCATGGACATTTGAAACTTTTTGGTAGGCTCACTTGTGTAATTATCAGCTTTATCCTTCTCTGACGAGAAGCCTGCCGACAGGTTAGTGGATCCGCCGGCAAAGGCATCACCAGTATTGAACTGGGCGAAACTGGTTGCGGAGACTAAGAGTAAGATCAGCAGGGTAAGGCTGTTTTTTTTCATAGTTAATAGTTTAACAGGTTATTAGGGTTACTAAAAATACATATTTTACCCTTGCGGGTCATATCTCAAAGACTGATTTTGACAAAACGACGTTCTACCATGACTGTTAAATGAACCGGGTACATCGACGACACTGTTCAAATTTGCAACCCGATTACCACCTGAAGGTCTCCATCATTTTTGTACCTTCGCTTATTAATCATTCACCTGATGACAGAATTACTTATATATAAAGCTTCCGCAGGCTCGGGCAAGACCTATAAGCTTACCTGGAATTACCTGCTGATGTTGTATCGTGATCCGGCGGTTTACCGGAATATCCTGGCCGTGACCTTTACCAACAAGGCAGCAGCCGAGATGAAGGCCAGGATCCTGGAATCACTATACCGACTGGCGTCGGAAGATCCGGCTGTTGACGGTTACCGGG
>DASQZK010000172.1:0-3258 GCA_035638735.1 Bacteroidales bacterium | reverse complement strand
AGGCAGGCCGCCAACCACCCGGTTATGGTAGATGATGACTACCATGACGACTCGGGCAAGTTCAGTGAGATACTGCGTAATATTGAAAACGTGATTGCAGAAGGGCATAAGGTCCTCATCTTCTCCTCTTTTGTAAAACATCTCGAGCTGTTGAAAAAGGAAATTGAAGCGCAGGATATAAGATATACGATGCTTACCGGCTCATCCACCAACCGGGAATCGATAGTGGGGGCCTTCCAGGATAATCCGGATTGCAAGGTCTTCCTCATCTCGCTGAAGGCCGGGGGCGTAGGCCTGAATCTTACTGCTGCCGATTATGTATTCATTCTCGATCCGTGGTGGAACCCGGCCTCGGAGGAACAGGCCGTTAACCGTGCCCACCGTATAGGACAGGATAAGAATGTATTTGTTTTCCGCTTCATTTCCGAAAACAGTATTGAAGAAAAGATACAGCTTCTCCAGGAGAAAAAATCGAAACTGGCCGAAGCCTTTGTTTCATCAAACAACCCGCTTAAAAATATTGACCGGGCCCAGCTCGAAAAGTTATTTGAATAATTAACCCGGGAAGTATGATTCCGGCAAACACCCTTTAATCATAGTGGAAACACTTCTTTCGTCTTACGATCTTTCGGGCTTTGAGTGGGCCCTCGCCTTACTCTGTGGCGTCCTTATCGGGATGTCAAAAACCGGCCTCTCGGGGGCCGGGCTTTTTGTGGTACCTGTCTTTGCAAATATCTTCGGCGGAAAGCCTTCGGCCGGCCTGGTGCTGCCAATGCTCATCGTAGCCGACATCTTCGCGGTTATCTATTATAACCGGCATGCCAACTGGAAATATGTATTAAAGCTGTTGCCCTGGGCATTCGGGGGTATTCTTATTGCCATGTTCGTGGGGAAGGCCATCAGCGATACCCAGTTCAGAATGCTTATCGCCGTCATCGTGATAACAGGTATCGGCCTGATGATATACCAGGATACCAGGAGGAAGAAGACCTCCGTACCCGACTATCCATGGTTTGCAGCCCTGCTGGGAACATCCGGTGGCTTCTCCACCATGATCGGCAATGCAGCCGGTCCTGTCATGTCGTTATACCTTCTGTCGATGCGTTTACCAAAAAACATGTACATAGGTACTGGTGCCTGGTTTTTCTTTATCGTGAACCTCTCCAAGGTACCCTTGCATGTGTTTGTATGGAAGACTATCACCTGGCAAAGCCTTTCTTTCGATATGCTCATGATTCTTCCAATCATTGCGGGGGCTGTAGGTGGTTTCTACCTCGTGAAACTTATCCCGGAAAAAGCGTACCGGATTTTTATTATGGCTTCCACACTGGCTTCATCCATTGCATTGTTTTAACCGTACGATGCCGGCGACAGACCTCTAAAGGCAGGCTTCCATTACAAAGAATCTTTTTAAATAATGCCGTTATATTTGAAACATCAGGTGGATTTTCTTTCTTTATAATGACTAACTACCCGGACTATGCAAAACATTTTCAGATGGATTAAAAGGAGAGCCGTGGCCTTCTTCTTCGCAGGATTCGCAGGGGCTGTCCTCCTTATTGTCTCCGGGCACAAGGCGGTTGAAGCAACCAGCACCGATGAGTTCTGTGCTTCATGCCACGATGTTCACCCCCATGCCATCACCAGCTGGAAACGTTCGACCCACTACGACAATAAACGGGGTGTTGTTGTCCATTGCGTTGAATGTCATCTGCCACCAAAAGGATTGCCCATGTTCACGCAGAAAGTGCGAACTGGTGTCCGTGATGTATACGGTAGCCTTTTCACCGATGTCACGGCCATCAACTGGGAAGAAAAATCGCGGCTGGCCAGTGCTGTTCACCATACCTTTGAAACCTCCTGTGTATCGTGTCATGAAAACCTGTTTCCTATAGGGCTTTCGGATAAGGGCCAGCAGGCTCATTTGTATTTCGACAACCACAAGGATGAACTGAACTGCCTGAACTGCCATATTGGTGTCGGGCATTTTTCTGAATCGACAGTTCATGCCGAGAATGTTGACTTCGGTAAAGCGAAGAGCACCGGCGACACCATATTCACCGAACCTGCCAAAATACGTTCATTTGACCATTTCACAGAACAAATACCGGAAACGGGCATTCAATTTGAAATGAAGGCCATCCCCGGCGGCACATTTCGTATGGGCAGTCCGGAAAGCGAGAGCCTGCGGGATCCTGATGAAGGTCCGCAGCACGAGGTGGAGGTCGGCTCGTTCTTCATGGCCGAACAAGAAGTGACCTGGCAGTCGTACATGGCTTTTATGAGTGAAACAGGCGGCGAGGGCCGGATGAGTGCCGAAGATCTGGCCGAAGCGGCTGTTGATGGGATCACGGGTCCTACACCACCGTGGGGCGCTCCCGACCAGGGCTGGGGTTTAGGTCAGCGGCCGGCCATCACCATGTCGTACCATGCCGCCACGGTTTACTGCGAATGGCTCAGTGAGAAAACCGGGAAAACATACCGGCTTCCCACCGAAGCAGAATGGGAATATGCAGCGAGGGGAGGCACTCCGGGCCCCTATTTTTTCGACGGTGATCCCAGGAAATTCACCTCCGAAGGCTTCGCCAGGAAGCTTTTTGGCACCGACACATCGGCCATTAACAGCTTTGCTGTTTACAAGGAAAACAGCCGCGGTCAGACGGCGCTGCCGGATGAAGTTCAGCCCAATCCTTATGGACTTAAAAATATGTACGGCAACGTGGCCGAATTCTGCAGCGATATCTACACACCCTCGTACGGTGCGTCTGAAGCCAATACCGACGACAATGCAGAACACGTTGTGCGGGGCGGTTCATACCAAAGCGATGCCCGTGACCTGCGCAGCGCTGCCCGCGATTATACCCGGTCAACGGCCTGGTTGAAAACAGATCCCCAAATGCCTAAAAGCATCTGGTGGTATTCCGACCAGGCTTTTGTCGGCTTCCGTGTCGTGTGCGAAGCTGATACGTCTGTTGATAATTAACCTTAACAATAATCCGACTCCTAACCAAAAGTACGTTACATTATGACAAAAGAAAAAAAATCACTCAACCGTCGCCAGTTTTTTGGCAATGCGGCAGCTATTGGGGCTTTCAGCGCCGTTGGCATGAGTTATGTCCTGAACTCCTGTTCAAGTGAAAAGAATGCCATGCCGGCAGACATGCCGCCACTGCTTGACCAGGCACCCGATGGCAAACCTCTAAAGGCCGGATTGATCGGCTGCGGGGGAAGAGGTACCGGTGCTGCCCTTAATTTCCT
>DASQZK010000171.1:0-2508 GCA_035638735.1 Bacteroidales bacterium | reverse complement strand
TCGGCCGCGACGATCTCATCGAACATATCCCTATTTGCACGTCAAAAGATTCCGATCTCCTGGTAACCCAGTTCGACGGCAAGCATGTTGAAGACGTCGGAATGCTGAAGATGGACTTCCTGGGGCTCAAAACCCTTTCCATCATCAAGGATGCCGTAAATAATATCAAGGAATCGACGGGTGAAACCGTCGATATTGAAAATATAACCCTGGATGACGAGGAGACCTATCAGCTTTACAGCCGGGGGGATACCACCGGGCTCTTTCAGTTTGAATCGCCGGGGATGAAAAAACACCTCAGGAACCTCAAGCCCAACCGCTTCGAAGACCTGATAGCCATGAACGCCCTGTACCGCCCGGGTCCCATGGAATATATACCGAATTATATCGACCGGAAGCACGGGCGGGAAAAGATCACCTATGCCCTCTCTGAAATGGAGGAGGACCTCAAGGAGACCTACGGTATCACCGTATACCAGGAACAGGTGATGCGCCTTTCCAGAAAACTGGCAGGCTTTACCCGCGGCGAAGCCGACTCGCTGCGTAAAGCCATGGGGAAGAAGATCAAGAAAATGATGGACGAGCTAAAGGAAAAGTTCGTGGAAGGCTGCCGGAAAAATAATTTCGACGAAGACGTCGTCCTTAAAATTTGGGCCGACTGGGAAGCCTTTGCTCAGTACGCCTTCAACAAATCGCATTCCACCTGTTACGCCTTCGTCTCCTACCAGACGGCTTATCTGAAAGCCCACTACCCGGCCGAGTTCATGGCGGCCGTTCTCAGCCGTAACATTACCGACATTAAAAAGATCGGCATATTCATGGATGAATGCCGCCGTATGGGAATATCCGTGCTTGGCCCCGACGTGAATGAGAGTAAGGTTAAGTTCACCGTCAATAAAGACGGGGATATCCGTTTCGGCCTGGGAGCTATAAAGGGCGTTGGCGAAGCCGCGGTGCAGACCATTATCGAAGAGCGAAAAAACAGCGGCCCTTTCCGGGATATCTACGATTTTATTGAACGCGTCGACCTGCGAATCGTAAACCGGAAAAACCTCGAAGGTCTGGCTCTGGCCGGTGGGTTCGACTGTTTTCCGGAAATCAACAGGTCGCAGTACATGGTGCCGGCCGGCAATGACCAGACGTTTATCGAAAGTCTTATCCGTTACGGCAACCTGGTAAGCAGCGAGAAAATGAGCAACCAGCAATCTCTCTTCGGTGATGCCAGCAGTGAAACCGTTGTACGTCCGGAACCGGCCCCGGCAGAGGAAATGGACCTTCTCGATAAAATCAACAAGGAGAAGGAACTTATCGGCATGTACCTGACGGCCCACCCCCTGGACCAGTTTAAAGCCGAAATTGAAAACCTTTGCAATACCGACTTATACAGCATAAATAATGACTTGCAGAAACTCGTGGGCAAGGACATCGTTTTCCCCGGCATCGTTAAATCATTCCGCCATGGCATTTCTCAAAAAAACAACCGCCCTTTTGGCAATGCCGTGCTCGAAGATTATAGCGACACCTATCAGCTGGGACTCTGGGGAAATGATTTCGTGAGCTTTAAAAACTTCTTCACACCCGGATTACTCCTGCTGGTAAAAGGCTTTGTTGAAGAATGGGAATCGCGAAAAGACGGCAGGAAAGGAATATCAGTCAGGATACGTTCTGTACACATGCTCTCGGAAGCCCGTGACGAGCTAATCAGAAACGTTAAACTCACCCTCGGTATCAAGCATGTTACCGACGAGTTTATGGAAGGACTTCAGCCATTTATTAATAAGGGCGGAAAAAACAATAAAGGCAAACTTTTGCAGTTTCAAATTGTTGATAATGACACAAATCTTAGAATTGATATGTTCTCGCGAAATCAGTATATCGAACTATCGAATAAATTTTTCGATTTTGTTCAGAATTTTCCTGAGCTCGAATGCAAAATGAATTAATTAAGATGTTATTTTAGGTAAAATCTATTACAATACATTGATCGTTTAATATAAATAATTGGTAAATCATGGCTATTGAACTAACAGACAGTAATTTTGAGGAGATGGTACTTAAATCGGATAAGCCCGTTATCGTGGATTTCTGGGCTGAGTGGTGCGGCCCGTGTCGCATGGTAGGTCCGATCGTACAGGAGATTGGTGAAGACTATCCCGAAAAAGCCGTTGTCGGCAAGCTTGACGTCGACAGCAACCCGGGTGTAACCCAAAAGTACGGCATCAGGAATATTCCCACCATCCTCTTCTTTAAAGATGGAGAAGTGGCCGACAAGCAGGTCGGTGCTGTTCCCAAGAGTGTTCTTGTAAACAAGCTGGAAGCACTCATGTAATTATATTTTTTGCATTCGTGCATGAAGATTTTAATCACTTAACCGCATCCAGCGGTGAACCACAAAGAATGCAAAGTGACCGGTTCACAATGCATTCTTTGTTTTGAAGGAAAATGAAACAGACACGTGATTGATAATCGAACATGCTCATTTTTTAAGGACAAACAATGAAAGATATT
>DASQZK010000170.1:0-2933 GCA_035638735.1 Bacteroidales bacterium | reverse complement strand
TACACCAGTTACTTGAGGAAAAGTCAATTTACTGGAATGATGATCTTGATTTCGTGGTTGCCATGGTCCAGAAGACCATTAAGAAATTCAAGGAGACGGACAATGCAGGAAAAGCATTGCTCGAACTATATAAGAACGACGAAGACAGGGAGTTTGTCGTCATGCTTTTCCGAAAATCTATCGTAAACCGTGATTATGCCCTGGAACTTATTGAGGACAAAGCCAGCAACTGGGACCTCGACCGGATTGCATTTATGGATGTACTGATAATGCAGATGGCCATAACCGAGATGGTTGAATTCACGTCTATTCCTACAAAGGTAACATTGAACGAGTTTTTGGAGATTGCTAAATATTACAGCACTGAGAAGAGTAACACGTTTATCAATGGCGTGCTGGACAAGATTATGCAGAAATTACGCGAGGAAAAGAAAATAAGGAAAACAGGCCGGGGTCTGATCGGGGAGGTATAAGAATTTTGCACAGTATTTGAATAGAACAGAAAATGTATTTAATTTGCAGAAAGCTGTAGAAACTATGAGACCGGGATTTGGTATAGTGTTTATTATTCTACTGTTTTTTACGGCAGAGTCCTGTAAACATTCTGTCTCAAAGCCTGTTGCTAAGGGAGGAGAGGCTTCCGTGTCAACTGGCGACAACCAGCCGGAGATAAGCTTTACTACGACAGAGCATGATTTCGGAAAGGTGACCGAAGGGGAGAAGGTGGGATGGTATTTTACCTTTCACAATACCGGCGGTTCCGATCTTTTGATTACCAATGCTTCTGCCAGTTGCGGTTGCACTGTACCCGGTTACGACAGGGAGCCCGTACCCCCGGGCAGTGAAGGAACGGTGAAGGTTGTATTTGACTCATCGGGCCGGGAGGGGAAACAGTTCAAAACAGTTACCATCGAATCAAATGCCAAACAGTTGATAACCAAGCTGGTTTTAAAAGCCACCGTAATAAAAAAAGAATAAGTACTAGTTTTAATTTATAAAGACCATTGAAATGAAATTTTTATTTGTGTTATTGCAACAGGGAGCATCTCAGCCAAATGCGCTCACTTCACTGCTTCCTCTCCTGCTGATCATTGTTGTGTTCTATTTTTTCATGATCAGGCCACAGGTTAAAAAGCAGAAGGAACTGCGGAATTACCGCAGCAATCTTCAAAAAGGAGATAAGATAGTAACCACAGGCGGTATCTATGGAAAAATCACCGACATTAAGGATCAGACCTTAACGGTTGAGATCGCCGATAATGTGCGTATCAAAATTGATAAAAATGCTGTCCTGAAAGATCCTGGTGATGTTGGTACAGCCCAGCAAAAGTAATTTTTGTTGCTAAAGAGACAGGAGTTCAGGGAAATTGATGATTTCTTTGAACTCTTTTTTTTATTTTTGAACCTAAACGTTCCATATTTTGAATACAGGGTTTTTTCACCGGTTGTCAAGGTTTTCCACGAAGGAAAAGGTAGCTTTCCGGAAAAAAGCGGTCATCTTCAGCTTTTTCCTGTTGTTATCAGTCATTTTCTGGTTCATGAATGCACTGAGTAAAAACTACACCACAACCATCGACTACCCGGTCAGATACAGGAATTTCCCTGTTGATAAAATCCTTATCGGAGAACTGCCCGAGCACCTCTCACTTGAAGTGAACGCCCATGGCTATACGTTGTTGCGTTACCGCCTGAGTTCCAGATATATTCCACTGGTTTTCAATGTCAGGTCTTTTACCATGAACCGGATGAATTCGGCCGACAGCGGTGTGTATTATATTGAAACCCGTTTTGCCCGGAATTATATCTCCAAACAACTTAGTTCGGAATTCAATATTATTGATATTAAGCCCGACACCCTGATTTTCAGGTTTGCCGATGTTGTGTCCCGGAAAGTTCCGGTAATTCCCGATATTACCTTTCAACTTGGCAAACAGTTGATCCTGAAACAGGAACCTTACCTCATTCCCGATTCGGTCAATGTTTCCGGTCCCGACTATATTGTCGATAGCCTTACTGAAGTACGTACCCGTCGACTGGATGCTGGCACCATTACCCAATCGGTGACCAAAACGGCCGATATTGCCGGCCTTGATCATGTATCCTTCGGACGCGATAAAGTCAAGGTCCGTTTTGAAGTGGAAAAATATACCGAAAAGACACTCTCTGTTCCCGTTGAGGTGATAAATCTGCCCGATTCCCTGCGAATGAAGACCTTTCCTCATTACATCCAGGTTACCTGCCAGGTGGGTCTCAGTAATTTTGAAAAGTTGCAGACGTCCATGTTCAGGATGGTGGTGAATTATGAAGAGACGGAAAACGGACAGGCCAGGAAGGTGAAAGTTGAGATGGACAAACAACCCGATTTCACCAGGTCGGTGAAATATTCGCCCAGGTCTGTCGAATACCTTATCGAGAAATAATGCTAAAGATCGGACTAACAGGAGGAATCGGAAGCGGAAAATCAGTTGTGGCAAACATCTTTGGTATTTTAGGTGTCCCTGTTTATTATGCCGATACCGAGGCTAAGCGGCTCATGAACACCGATGAAGAGCTGAAGCAGACCATAAGCCGGATATTTGGCCCTGAAGCCTATGTTGACCGGCAGCTCAACCGACCATATATTGCCGCAAAAGTCTTCAACCACGCCGGCATGCTGGATCAATTGAACACGGCTGTTCACCCGGCCGTTCACCGCGATTTTCTTCGTTGGTGCAACCGGCATTCCGACGCCCCCTACGTTATAGAGGAAGCTGCCATCCTGGTGGAATCGGGCGGAAGTAAACAGTTCGACGTTATACTTGTTGTTAACGCTGATGAAGCTGTCAGGATCAGAAGGGTGAAGGCGCGTGACGGTATTACAGAAGAAGAAATCCGCAGCAGGATGGCCCGGCAGATGAAACCTGAGGATCTTAACCGGTATGCCGACTATATCA
>DASQZK010000169.1:0-2063 GCA_035638735.1 Bacteroidales bacterium | reverse complement strand
CTCAGACTATCCATAAATGCAATCGTATTTGCCCAGAACCTGTCCTGTTCATTCAGTATTTCCGGGCTGTCGGAAAGACCTCCCAGATCAGTAAAAACATCGGCATCGCAGCAGATTAAATCCCTTGTCACGCAGTCGATGATAAGCGTGGGCTGACCTGTACTATTGGTTGCGAGAACCGAGACATTCTTATTGAGATCACTCAGGTAGCCCTGCGAAGCACCGCCTGTGTTGGCACTCTCGACCACACCGAAAGGACCGTTGAAGATCCTGTTGTTTTTTGCCTGCTCCACCGGCAGGATCTTTGAAATAAACACAAAGGGTATCTCGTAACCCCATTTTTTCCCCAGGTGCTGAAAGGGATAAACTGACGATGATCCCTGCTCTGCAATAATAAGCTTGCCTCCCCTCAATGACCAGGTATACAATGAATCTATTTCAGCCTCGGTAAATGCCGTGAAATCATAGGACGTACCCCCAAATGAGCCAAAAAAGAAAATGACTATATCAGCTGTCCCGGTAACGGCTTCCAGGCTGCCCGAGGTGTAATAGGCATTATGAATAGAAATATTCTTTTTATAAATTCCAGTATCACTGAAGTTAACCGGATTGATCAGTTTCGCCCGGGCCCCAGCCATATGATCTCCGTCCAGTGTATAACCTTTGTCCGGGTACGTACTGCGCAGGGTGCCGACAGAGTGTATATTGATAATTTGTGCATGCGAGGTATTCATGCTAAAAACCAGGATCAGGATGCTAAATATTATTGAGATCTTCATGGCTGCCGGTTATTTAACATTTGTGGTATACCTGTTTACCCCGAGGTTCATTCCGAGCATTATTCCATGCGTGTTCCTGTGATAGGTGCCCATGCCGCTAACAGTAAAGGCATACTTATATGCAAAATAACAGGATTTATATATCCTGAGCGCCAGAACAATCCGCATCAGTGATTTATCTATATAGGAGAAATTGATCCAGCCATAATTAAGTGCATATAGTTTGATATGGAAGTCGGGAAGCAGGGAACCATCTGTCATCATGTATTTCAAAGCGAGTGACGGTTCAAGGATCACGGATCCGGTTTCATTCCTGAACCTGTAACCGCAATTTCCAAACAGAATCCTGTTTGATAAGGCATAAAACTGCTGGTCGGATGCAGAATTTAACAGATTGACAGCGGAAATGCCGGCATAGTATTCATTATTACTGATATATGCTCCTATACTTGTATTGCCCCTGGTACAGGGCTCAAAATTTATGAGCGGGTCGTCAATAACTATTGGATTAATTTCAGAATGATTAACCCCGTAATGGTTAAGCTTTGCCGTAATGCCAAAGGACAAAGCAGTTCTTTCCGTCAGCGGAATATGGTAACTGTAAGTAAGCAGAATATCCGTTTCCCTGAAAGGCCCGTTCGTATCCGTATATACCCCGGCACCCAGTCCCACACGTTCTGCGTTCCGCAACCTTGTATCGTTGATGAACATGCGCGGATTATAAAAATCGTACCGGCCCGGCCGCAGCTCACCCGACACATAGAAGGAAGAAGGCGACCGGGATATGCCCAGCCACTGTTTTTCATATCCAATGGCAGCCTTTGGAATGAGATCAGCGCCACAGGTTGCAGGATTCATGAGCACCGGTTGATCCGGGTAATCCTGCATAAGCAAAACGGACTGGCCCTCAGCGGCCAGGAAATAACAGAATGGAATTAATATAATGATGTATCTTTTCATAATCAATTAATCAGCCAGGACAACAAATTCGACCCTCCTGTTCAGCTGCCTGTTCTCTTCCGAATCATTTTCTCTTATCGGTTTTTCAAAACCGAAACCTTCGCATTCTATCCTGTCAGATGCTATTCCCTCCAGGACCAGATATTCCCTGACTGCTTCTGAACGCTTTTGGGACAGTCTCAGGTTATATCCCCTGCTACCTATATTATCCGCATACCCATTAATTTTTATTCGTACATCCGCATTCTTTTCCAGGAATCGCAACAACCGGTCAAGTTCAGGATAAGATCCTTCAATAAATTCAGTTGAATTGAAAACAAAATT
>DASQZK010000168.1:0-3288 GCA_035638735.1 Bacteroidales bacterium | reverse complement strand
AGGTATGATACTCTGTATGTCGATGTTCAGGCCAACGGAGAAACTTACCTTAAAGTTACAGCTGAAGACAGGGTTACATCAATTAGTTACCGGCTTATACCCGATGTTCAGTCTAACGAAGCCTACATAACCTCCTTTGTTTATGGTGTTGACCAGGATGCTTCTCTTATTCAGTACATACCGAGAGGTACAACTGTCGATATGCTGTACAGAAACGTGATTCCTTCTGACGGAGCCAGTATGCAGGTCTATGACAAAGCCAGTATGGAACGTATGAACGGTGGACTCTATAAAGATGACCGCCTCGTTGTTACCGCACAGGACGGCGAAACAACAAGGACATACTTCTTCTCAATACTGGAAGATGCCGGTTATCTCGCATACGTCGTTTCCGACATTTATGCGGTCGACCAGGATACCAAGATGATATCCGGTGGTGTCTATGAAACAACACCAGTAAATGAGTTCATGGGTAACCTTGTCCCTGCTCCGGGCGCTTCTATTAAGCTCGAGGATAAAGACGGAACCGTTTATACAAACGGTAATCTGATTAAAGAAAGCCGCCTTAAAGTGACTTCGGCTAACAACCAGAATGTTATCTACTACACTATCGAAGTCCTTACATCCAGAGAAGACCTCAACAACAGCAACATCACACTTTACCCGAACCCCACCACAGGCAGGGTAACCGTTGCAGGTCTCGAACCCGGAAACCGCGTACATGTTTACAGCATGGCTGGAACACTTCTGCGTGACGTTAAGGTTCAGCAGGCCAATGCCGAGATCTCTCTCGAAGGACAGGCTTCTGGTATGTACTTCGTCGTTGTCAGCAACGATAAAGAAGTCGTTGGCCGCTATAAGCTTATCCTTAAGTAGATTACCTTCTTGATAATCTTTAACCTCTTATAATTGTAGAGACGTGCCACCAGGCACGTCTCTACCTTTTTTCCAATGTCATATAACGGTTTTTTGAAACCCGCCGATAAATAAGTGCCAATGTCTGGAACACTGATATGTGACTGTTGATACCCGGTATGCTGATATGTGACGGCGAATGTCCATAAGCCTGATGTGCGTCTGGTCTTGTCAATACCATTGAATACCCCTTTTTTAACTGCAGCCGCGAATTATAAATACGAATGATCATGGAGCTGAGAAACCTGAAAATATTACTTTCTGCATTATGTCTGATTCTTATTTCTGCTGCACTGAATGCCCAGATCACACCCTGGGAAGCAGCGTCCCAAATGCAAAAAGGGATTAACCTCGGAAACACGCTGGAACCGCCCGACGAAGGCGGCTGGAATAATGGCCCTGCACAGGAATACTACTTCGACCTTTATAAAAGTGCGGGTTTCCAAACAGTGAGGATACCTGTACGATGGGATGAACATACCCAATCGTCACCCCCCTATCACGTCGACGACGCCTGGATGAACCGCGTTGAACAACTGGTCGACTGGGGACTGAGCCGGGGACTGTTTATCGTCATTAATGCCCATCACGAAGAATGGATAAAAGCAAACTACGACAATGCAGGGTACCGCGATCGCTTCGACAGCATCTGGTCCCAGATCTCAACCAGGTTCAAAAATAAATCGGACCACCTGCTGTTCGAAATAATCAATGAACCTTACGGACTCACCAAAGAACAAAATGACGATCTGCACCAACGCGTGCTGTCCGTTATAAGGAAAACAAATCCTACCCGTATCGTTATCTTCCAGGGTCATAACTGGGGCGGATCGGATGAACTTATCCAGGCTGCCATTCCTGATGACGATTACCTCATGGGCTCCTTTCATTCTTACGACCCATACCTGTTCGGACTTGAAGGACAAGGTACCTGGGGCACATCGGGCGATCAATCGGTGCTGAATAATAAATTCCTGGCAGTTAAAAACTGGTCCGATGAACATCATATCCCGGTTTTCCTCGGTGAGTTCGGAGCGGTGAAAACCTGCGACTACAACTCACGTATGCGACACTACCGTGCATACGTTATCTATGCACAGATCTATGGATTCGTGTCCTGTGCCTGGGACGACGGTGGTGATTTCAGGATCATGGAACGCCAGGGAAAATCATGGAATGAACTTAAGGATATTCTCATTCACACGTCTGTAAAATCACCCGTAATAAGAGACCTGAAAGTTGTCCGCGATACCATGCTTGAACTGTCATGGGCAAACCCCGAAAACGCCTACGACTCCATTATTATTCAAAGAAGAACAGACTATTCCCCATATACAATTATTGACACCCTGGCCGCCGATTCCACCACGTACCTCGACAGCCTGGTAAACCAGAACCAATATTACTATTACAGGGTTATCGGCCATTATACTGAAGCCGATGACCAGTACGCTCAGCCCGTAAGAAATCTCGTGCCGGTCTATGTTCCTAAAGTTAGAGGATTTTATAACGGCACTCCGTCTGCAGTGCCCGGGGTAATCGAAGCGGAGGATTTTGATACCGGCGGCGAAGGGTTTACATACCACGATACAGATGAAAGAAATATTCCCGGTAAATACCGGCCTGATGAGGGCGTGGATATTTTCTTCATAAACTGGGAAAGTTACCAAATAGGGTATACTTCACCCGGTGAATGGAGCGAATATACACTGAATGTTGAACAGGAGGGAGAATACACTATAAAAACCATTGTATCTGCCGTGCTCGATGGGGCTACTTTCAAATTAAAAATAGGTGACCGGGAATCCGATGTTTTAACCACCCCCACTTCGGGAAGCTGGTTCGATACTACATCTGTCTCAACAACAATGACCCTGCCGGAAGGACAACAAATCATGCGTTTTTCTATCTTATCCGATCCCGATTTTCATATCGATAAGTTTATATTCAGCCTCAGGGAAGAACAAAAAGAAGATACAACCACCATATCTGTTACAGCTTTACCTGAACCCAAATTACTGCTTTATCAGAATACTAGCCACGAACTCGTTGTAAAACTCCTGAATGGCCCGGCAATCAGGAAGGTCGATATCTATACTATCCCGGGTAGAAAAATACACGCCGGATATATGTCAAAATATGATAATTACCTATCAGTTTCTGACATAAATCCAGGCTTGTATATCGTAAACGTATTTACACATAGCCAGGTTTTTACCGGGAAAGTTGTAATTGGAAGATGAATAACGAGTAGCGGTGCACGGCCGTGCGCCCCTACTAAAAACTCGCTACAATGAAGTACATTATTCAAACATCGATGTTAATTCTTTTAACCGCTGTGTCACTGAATTCTACAAAAGCACAGCCGGTAAA
>DASQZK010000167.1:0-3572 GCA_035638735.1 Bacteroidales bacterium | reverse complement strand
TCTCATCGATCACATATAGTTTATTATCCGCTCCCGCTACGAAAAGGAGCGTTTTATCCGCAGTATTATACTGTAGGTCATAGAGCGCAATACCCGACTGCGTGGCCCCACGATTATATATTTCTGTTGCTGAATAATCACTTCGCGCAATTTTAAAAATTGCGTCGTGGCTGCTGGGTTTGGTGGTTGCAAAAAACAGATGGTCTTTTGTGAATTGAAGATCTGTCGGTTCAACACCTGCGTCCGTAAAAATATCCGTCTGTACTGCCCAACTCCCCTCGACCAAAACAGACAAATATCCGGGGATTCCCGAAGCATCCCATCGGCGACCGAAATAAGTATCTGTGTACCAATCGTACCATATCTTATATATCCCACCGCCGTTGGATTCCTTACCAATTTGAATTAGTCCGGAACCAGGAACAAATTCAAACAAATATGATGAGTTAAAAAGGAACATATGTGAGGGGCTTGACATATTTCCAAAGGCGCTGCCTCCGAAATTATACGGATCCTGGTAGGTTGTTTTTACGTGACTTCCGTCCGCCTTAGAGAAGGAATACACATAATAATCCCCGTTATAAATCTGATACAGGTTAT
Organism: Bacteroidales bacterium; assembly: GCA_035638735.1. Lineage (GTDB taxonomy): Bacteria > Bacteroidota > Bacteroidia > Bacteroidales > DASQZK01. The sequence continues at coordinate 2,972 of DASQZK010000167.1, read as the reverse complement.
TCGCATCCTGGGCAAAACCGGACTGATACAGACTGCCCAGACCGGTATTTACCCGCCATACCTCGGCCATCTTCGAAGTGTCATATTTAACCAGGTAATTATTTATGCTCGAATCAACGATCACGAAATAAATAATTGCATGATTATTCATATCCATGATTGCAGATCGGTAGGCAAAATTTGCGTAATCCGGCTGCAGGGCATAGGTTTTATTTACCGTATCATAGTCAAAAGTTGCAAACGCCGTACTATAGCCACCTCCTGAAGGCAGAAATACCGGTGGGACGGATACTTTTTTGGCACCGGCCACGAGCTTGATTAGTGAGTTGCGAAGCGGTATGATGCCCGTTTGGTCCATTAATAAGAGATCTCTGTTACCGTTGCAAATCCAGTTGCATCCTTATAAGCCAGTCGAACCTGTCCTTTGTACATTATTTTCGAATCAGATGGAATGAAAAAATCGGTTGTTAATGTAGCTATTGGTATCGCAAAAAAATTTGCATTTGCTGAATTCTGATCAAAACTGATAAACACATCATCAGCGGACCGGTTTGCGACGATAATCCCGATACGGTTCTGATTCGGCTGAAGAACAACCTCACCGGAAGGAATAGATGAAAAAGAAATCGTCTGCTGCAGATATTGTGTCTGTGAATTACTAACAGATAACTGAGTAGACATGAGTGTTGAGAATTTCTCCTCAATGTTGCATAATAACTGCAGTATAGCTCGTAATATTTTCTCCATACTTACACCATATAGGTTTCTGCAAAAAATGAAATGTTATGGGCATTCACCGTATCCAGGTTATCGACGAAGAGCTGGAAAGGGATCCGGCTGTCCAACTGGACCGGGAGGATGATATCCATGTGCTTAAACTCTTCGTTGATCTGACTGGCCAGGACCTGCGGTTTGATGTAGGTCGTGTTTTGCCGGATTTTAACAGACAGACTATTTGGGGCATCACTACCGATAGACATTCGGTACAATCGTAAGAACTGCCGTGGCAGGGTGACGGTAATTTGCTTATTACTGGTACCGGCTGGGATTGATGTAATTGTTATTCCAAGAAGATATGGGCGGGGAAGTGCTTTTCCTTGTGCGGCGTACTCTGCGCGCAGATTTTGAAGCTGAACATCTGCATAACCCAGGATTTCGACATTCACGACTTGTGAGGTTCCGGAAGTGTTTTTTACGTCGATTTCCAGATTGGTTTGCTCATCGATGATAAAAGGACCACGTAGCGACCGTGCCAGAAACATATTCTGAATGGCATCAGCTGTAATCGAAGAAAACAGGATGGTTGTTCCCTGATTGTATAGAATCTTTGCAGTGACTTCAAAGTCGTAAAGATTCCCTCCATCAAGACCAATCAGGATACGATTTAATCCATACTGCAATCCACGATATCCCTGTAATGTAAACGTTTCAGTAGCTCCTGAGCCAACAGACTGCTGTACGTTAGGCGTATAGTAAACGCCTTGCTGGATGAGTTGAGATTTGTTTAAAATAGCCATTTTCGTCGTCGTTAAGCTGTTTAAGAAATCCGGCGGACAATTCAATGCCCGCCGGTGATCATGTTACTGTAAGCAACCTTGTGGTTGTTGTACCCCAAATCAGTTGGCGGCAGCGTTCAATTTTTGGTTGAAGGCAGCCAGCTGAGCTTCATTCATGTCGGCGGTCCAAAGCGTTGCCTTGATCCCGAATCCGGCGCGTCCGGACTGGGCCGAAGCGGTCCAGTTGGCCGTGGTCGGGAAGGTCACGCTGCTTCCGGGAAATTCCAGGTAAAGCTGGAAGGACTCGGACTTGTTGAAGAAGAAGTAGTTCGGAATCTTGCGTGGACCGGTTGACTGCAGCACAACCTGGTTAACGGTGCCGTTGGTAGCATCGCCGGTCGATTGAGCGCGGCTCTGCGCAAAATTCATGTAGTTGTAAATCGGTTCGAGAACCTTTTGTTCGCGTCCGCCATTTGTGTCGAGTCGCAGGACAGAATCGTAGAGACTGTTAACCACTTTGGAAGCGGTGATGCTGTTGGTCGAGTCGTCCTCTATAACCTGCAGGGTTGCAGAGAGGCTGATACCCAATAACACTACGTTCGTTGCTCCCGGGAAGGGATTGGCGACATAGTTGTTATCGGCATCATCTACCGTGCCTGGTGTAGGCAGGAAGAACTTCAATTTGTTTATTGATCCGGAGATCAATTGCGTATCGTAGCGTGGATACACGCTCACGCCTGGTGGTAAAAATGCTTGTGCTTTGAATGACATAGGATTTGCCTTTCCTTTAGTGTCTGTTTTTGTTACTTCCTGCAGACACGGGTTCTTCCTGCAGACGCATCCTATGTGAGAATCGTTTTTACTTTACGCTTCCCAGGCTTCTCCGGACTCCCAGCTGTCGCCCAGGTAAGGATCCGGGTTGTTGGCTGTCGGAGTCATGGGACCAGCGGTAATTTGAGCAACCGGTTTGTTCCCGCTATAGAGGACTCCGTTTTGCACATTCATTCCGCCTTCACCAAGATATACCGGACCATCTGCCAGGCCTGGTACACCCGAGCCCTCCAATTGCTTTTTCAGGATGATATCGGCGGTATTATTCAGACCACCAAGAAGTAGTCCAAGACCGGCACTTTTGATAGCATCACCTCTTTGAGATGCTAACAGCGGTAATGAAGCGACAACCGGCAGACCGACGGAACCCCATTTCTGGACATTCTTGGGAAGTTGGCTGCCGAATTTGCTGATGCCCTGATTTATAAAGCGTACACCGACCAGGCCGGCAGCCGTCAGCAGGGCAGGAATGACGAATCCGACGTCGGGATTACGACGCGTGCTTCGCTTCCTGGAGCGGGTAGAGCGTTTTGATGGGTTTTTTCGGCCTCCTGATTTGCCCTTTGCAAACTGGCCGTTCGACTTGCGTTTTCTTTTCATGGTTCTTCGTGTTGGGTTTTGGATGACAAGTTCTGCCGGGTTTTT
>DASQZK010000166.1:0-9790 GCA_035638735.1 Bacteroidales bacterium | reverse complement strand
ACAGTCTTGTATACCGTTACAATACGAGTGAATCGTCCGACGGCCTTTCGAGTGATGAAGGTACCTTCAACATTTGTACGTTTTGGCTTGTGGAAGCATTGACCCGGGCAGGCAAACACGACCGTGAGAAACTTGATCTGGCCAGGCTTATCTTCGAACAAATGTTAGGTTATTCCAATCACCTGGGAATGTTCTCCGAAGAAATAGGTCTGAGCGGTGAAGCTCTTGGAAACACTCCCCAGGCCTTTACCCATCTGGCGCTGATAAGCTCAGCTTATAACCTTAACCGGCAACTCGATTTACCATAATAACAGTTTCAGTATGAATATACAAACATACAACAGGTTAAAAGATCAACCAGCCATTATCACGGGGGCTGCCACAGGCATTGGTAAAGCCATCGCCATCCAGTACGCACTTGAAGGCGCTAAAGTAGTCATAAACTATCTCAAGGGAGATCCGGCCGACGAAGTGGTTGACAAGATAAAGGAAGGTGGCGGCGACGCCATCGCTATTGAAGCCGATGTAAGCCAGGAGGAAGACGTGAAAAAACTCTTCGCCAAAACCATCGAGGCATACGGTACAGTGCATATCCTGGTAAATAACGCCGGTATTCAAAAAGACTCCGGCTTCATCCACATGACCCTGAAAGACTGGCAAAAAGTCATTGATGTGAATCTGACAGGCCAGTTTTTGTGTGCACGGGAAGCCGCCAAAGAATTCCTTCGCCGGGGTATTGACGAAAATGTATCCAACTCGGCAGGAAAAATCATTTTCATGAGCTCGGTGCACGAAACGATACCATGGGCCGGGCACGCCAATTACGCCAGTTCCAAAGGCGGTATCAGCCAGTTAATGCGAACGGTGGCACAGGAGCTTGCCCCGCAGAAGATCAGGGCCAACAGCCTGGCCCCGGGTGCTGTTAAAACGCCTATCAACAAAAAAGTGTGGGATAACCCCGACTCGCGAAAGACGCTTTTAAAACTCATTCCCGACAACCGGATAGGCGAACCCCTCGACATTGCCCGCGCCGCTGTTTGGCTTGCTTCCGATGAGTCGGACTATATTACCGGCCATTCCCTTTACGTAGACGGCGGCATGACGCTTTTCCCTGGTTTTGCCACTGGTGGATGAAAGTGAAAGTCAGGAAACCGACCTGTAAATACAATGATCCCGCAAAATGGCCTGAAAGGATAGTCAAAGCCAGATGCGGGATCACAAGACATTCTTTGAACCGGCCTATTTCAGACCAAGTTTTTTCCTGAGAGCCGGTGGTATCCCGTTTTTATTCACCAGGATCGATGTAGTTTTATACTTAACGTATGCTTTTGAGGCATACAGGTAGCCATTATACGGACTACCCGTGGTACCCCATGAATTTTTCACCAGGTAGAACGGCGTGCCGTTCTGATCTTTAGCCATTCCGGTAATGTGCATCCCATGATCATCGGTTGTCTCAAAGTTGTCGAAAGCAAACTGCCTCATCTCCTGGGTAATGACCTTTTCTTTGTGAGGTATTGAAAAATCGTAGATCAGGGCACTTTTCTCCCTGTCGGAAAGTTCATCCCATTTTGTCCTCTCCAGTCCTTCAATATCGGCAATATCCTCGCTTGGTACCACAGCTATTCCGTTCCTCCAGCTGAAGCCTTTTTCACTGACATCGGTAGCCCAGGCAACCGTATAGCCGTGTTCAAGCGAATAGTCGATAACATCAGTCATCTCATCGATCTTCACGTTGTAGACGTCACCCCAGGCCCAGTTATCAGGCACTTCCAGAATAAAAGGTTTGTAGAAAGGATGATGGGAAAATGAGGTGATCATAACATAGTCATCCATATCCAGTCCAAGGGATGTTTCGAACGATTCGGGTGTATATGCTTTACCCTTGTATGTAAAGTTTTCAGGATACGTTCCGAAGTAGGCATCGAGCAGCCCTTCAAAGCCTTCGTCCCAGGCTGTGCTCAGTTTCTTATTCCCGATAATGGAAGACATATACGCCTTGAAAGCATCATTCAGTTCTCCGTGAACGTGTTTCTTTTCACCATAACTAAGGCCCGGATAGGCACTTTCAGGCACGATCCCAAGGCTGCTCATGGTGTTGGTAACATCATTGAAGGCCCCACCCGCATCAAAATTGATGGTACCGTGCATACGGGCGTATTTAACAGCTTTTTTAGCATACGAGGTTCTCACCACGTACATCTCGGAAAGGTCATACTCGCCTTTGCCCTCTCTCAGCAATTCGGATTCAAAAAAGGAAATGCCGGAGAAACTCCAACAGGTACCGGAACGGTTCTGGTTTTTAACCGGGGTAGCCGGCAGGCTGATTTGGTCAGTAAATGAATAACCCGATTCCTGTGCCAGGATTCCCGTCACCAGGAATGAGGACAGCAGCATGGAAAAAACAATTCTCTTCATAAGGAAATATTTAATTAAGTATTTTTTTTAACGCGCTAAAATAAACATAATTGTATGGTTCGACCATGACATTTCTTAGTAATCAGGCCGGTAAAACTCTAATAAAATGGCTATCAGGGAGAAAGGTCCGTAATCTTAAAGTCCGGTAATTTTAAGCTCTGTCCGCCTGTTTTGAGCCCTGCCCTCTTCAGTATCGTTGGGCGCGACAGGCTCACTTGCTCCATAGCCCTTATAGGCCAGACGATCGGGATCTATGCCTTTTCTTTCGAGGAAATCGACAACAGATTTAGCACGACGCTGAGAGAGTTCCTGATTATATGCCTCATGGCCAATTGAATCGGTATGACCGCTTATTTCAACCCGGATACCGGGATTCGCATTCAGGAAATCTACAACCTTAGCCAGTTCAACCCGCGACTCAGGCAGCAGTGATGCGGAGTCAAATTCGAAGAATATATTTTTCAGGACAATCTTCTCACCCGATTTTAGCGGTTTCAACGGCACATCTTTAAGGTAGGGGTCGGTTTTTTCGTAAACACCTTCAAACGAAAAATGCCCGGAATAAAACATATAACCCGGATGTGAAACGTTGAGGGCAAAATTATGGTTGGTTGGCAGGGGAACAAGGAATTCGCCCTCACCAGGGTTTGAATGCGATTCGATAGTTACCTTCCCCGTTGCCAGGTCGATAAGCTGGAATCGTGCTGCCAGTCCTTTAAATGTCTCTGCATCATATACCCGGCCTTTCATATAGGAGACCATTGCCGGCCTGGCTCCCGGGTACAGATCAAAGGCATAAATATCCATACCCTTTCCCATTAACCTGTCGGATGAGAAATAAGCCCTGTTGCCTTCAGAGTTCACAATCATCCCAATTTCATTATGAAACGTATTGATCGGGTAACCCAGGTTTTTCGCTGGTCCCCAGGAACCGTTATCATCCAGGCGGGCAATAAAGATATCCCCTTTGCCCAGGTTCAAATGTCCTTCAGATGAGAAGTACATCGTTTTACCGTCGGGATGAATAAAAGGCGATTGCTCATTACCCGGTGTATTGATATTTTCGCCGGCATTTACAGGTGCAAGCCATGTCCCGTCTGATGATTTAACGGTGTACCAGATATCCAGTCCTCCCTTTCCACCGGGCCTGTCGGAGGCAAAAAAAAGTGTATGCCCGTCAGCCGATATGGAAGGGTGCTTCTCGGAATACGACGTGTTCACCGGCTCACCAAGGTTAACCGGCGATGACCACTTTCCGTCAATATTTTCAGATAGATAGAGGTCGCACATACCCTGCCCGTCGGGACGGTTACAGGCCGTGAAATACAGGTATCGTCCATCGGGTGAAAGAGACTGGGCCCCCTCGTTATCGGGAGTGTTAAGCGGCTTCCCAAGATTGTGTCTTTTGCTCCATCCCCCTTCGGGCCGCCGGGAAGAATAATAGAAATCTTCCTGCATATTCCCGAATCCGATCGGTTTGGCCGGATCCTTTGGGTAAAGGACGGTAAACACAAGGGTTGATTCGTCAACCGACAATGAGGGCCAGTATTCGTTCTTATCCGAATTTACCGAATCACCAAGATTCTCCGGGTGAAAAGGAACGGGATTCTCAACCGCCCGGATAGCAAATGAACACAACTTTCTGAACGACCGGGCCTCATTAAGCGATACTTTTGAAAACGTCCCAAGTTCGATAAACCGGTCTGTATTTGCCAGGGCCAGATCATATTTCCCGATGTTGTACTCCACCTTAGCCAGGACTACATAACCCTCGGGGTAGTAGTCAGGATCTATGAGCAAGGCTTTTTCAAATTGCGATATGGCCTTATCAAAATGGCCATTCTCCTTATTGATCTGGGCCATAAGCATCCATGCTTCAATGAAGTTATCGTCGGCTTTCACTGCCTTTCCCAGAGCTTCCAGGGCTGCCGTATTATCACGGTTGTGATAATGATCGAGCGCTTCCGTAAATCGCTTCACTGCTTTTTTGGAATCGGTATGATACTGTCCCATCAGGGGCATTGTGAAGATGCTCATGATGAAAAACAGGAAAATGCCTGGAAGAGCTTTCATAAACGTCAATTTTGGTTTGAATTTATAAAAATTGTGGAGAACGGAGAAATTAATAGTGAGAAGGCTGGTTGGTTTCCCGTTATCCCCGGTATGCCAGGTTCTGACACGGCCAACTTACGGGATCCGCATAAATTTATGGGCCTGGAGGGAGACTTTCCATGACGGGTTTTCCTTGATAAAATCAACAATGAGTGGCATCATTTCAGAATAAACGCTCCATTCCGGCTGAAGGTAGAGGATACATGTATCACTTACAAGACCGGAATTTTCGACTGCCCACTCAAAATCGGCAGATTCACTGATAATAACCTTTAATTCGCTGGCCAGTGGATATATCCCGGCCTGGGGTGGCAGCTGGCGCTTTGGTGAAAGACATATCCAGTCCCATTGTCCCGAAACAGGATGTGTACCCGACGTTTCCAAAAATGTTTCAACACCAAAATCCTTCGACCTGCTGCAGAGGTAGTCGAGATCAAAAATGAGCGGCTCGCCACCGGTGACAACAACGGCACCGGCAGGACATGCCACGATATGATCGATGATGGTGTCGGTATCTACAACCGGATGAAGATCAGGGTTCCATGAGAACTTCGTGTCGCACCAGCTGCAGCCCACATCACATCCTCCGATGCGCAGAAAATAGGCAGCCTTTCCAAAATGATGCCCTTCCCCCTGGAGTGTATAAAATTCCTCAACCACTGGTAATTTTTTACCATTCTCGAACAAAGCATTATCGATCTGCATGACATTGATTTAAAGATCCGCAAAAGTAATGCTTTTTACCGGCCCTGCATCATCCGATGGCTAAAAAGGGTTTGGTAATGCATCAGTCCAAAAGGGATTGTTCATCCTGAAAAGCCCCTGCCTTCGTTTGCTTTTCTCATAGCTGAAATAAACGTAACCATCTGACGCACAAACAATAGCTTCGGTTTGCAAACCAATCCGGTTTCCGAGTCTGATAATAGCCACAGGACGCGGTCTGGCATTAGCCGAAATCGCGTATACCCTGATAACAGGTATAAAATGATGATAGCCAATCAACCATAGCATGCCCGTTGCCGGGTCAAAATCGGCACCAGTGACCAGCATACCGGTTTGCAGGCAAATTCCTGGTTTCCTTAGGTAGTAGCCACCCTCAGTAGGGTAAGTATAAATGCAACTGGATTCGTCCTGCCAGTTTTTGGTAAAGAGCCATAACGAATCATCAATGACGGCAAGACCTTCCGAATCGAATGGGTTTTTGCGGCAATTACTGAAACCGGATGTTTTGCCGGGGTATGAAAACGAGATGACCGACATTACACCGGCTGCAGAGGCGGAAGTGTCGACGCTGACCTTGTAGATATCGAGTGTGTCCCTGCTCCCGGTATTATTACCTGCATCAGAAATATAAAAATAACCATTGTTGAAAGTAATATCTTCCCAGTCGACATTTTCAGCCCCGGTTACCGGGTAGCTGATAATTGTACCTGCCGGGTCGGAAGGCCGGAACGAGAAAAGTTCAGCCTCTCCCCCGCTGTCGTTAAAGGACCATAATCGCCCGTACTGGTATTCCAGCCCGGAAGTCTCTGAAAGGGAAAAAGGCAGTTTTGCCATCAGGTGTTCCTTTGAGATTGCCAGGCCCGGATAATCCTGCAGATATTGCATGGACCGGCATGACAAGAAAAAAGGGATGACAGCCATCCATGAGATGATCAATCCCCTATTCACTATTTTAGAGCGCGTCATTCATGCTTCATTTACCCGGATCAAGTGCTTTCATCATTTTATCGAAAACAGCCGTATTTTCATATATTCCGGTAAACATCTCAGCTCCGGGGCCGAAAGCAAAAACAGGTACCATAACGGCCGTATGTCCCCCGGTAGCAAAGCTTCCTTTCACATCGCCATCTTTAAGACTCCCGCCGGTAAGAGCCAGCCCTCCGGTTTCATGATCAGCCGTAACAACGACCAGGGTATGGCCGTCCTGCCTGGCAAATTCGAGAGCTTTGCCCACGGCATTGTCGAAATCGACGGTTTCCGAAGTAACATAATCGATGTCATTGGCATGTCCGCCCCAGTCTATTTGTGACCCTTCAACCATGAGGAAAAATCCGCCGGTATGGCGCGAGAGAATTTTAAGCGCTTCACGTGTGGCTTCAGGAAGCATATCTCCCCTGCCCTTAAGTACAGGTGGCAAATGGACAGGTGCCAACAGGGCGGCGAGTTTTCCCGTTTCGACCTGTTGAGCCTCATCCATACTTGTGGCAATATTGTATCCCCTGGCTTTGAGCGAATCGACAAGATTTAAACCATCCTTACGTTTTGAGAAATGGTCGAGGCCGCCTCCGATGAATACGTTGATGGGGGTATTTAGAAAATCAGCAGCAATGGCTTCATAATCATTACGGTCGTGTTCATGAGCAATGAAGGAAGCCGGTGTAGCGTGAGTAATGGCAGATGTTGATACGAGCCCGGTGGCCAGGCCATTTTCCGCCGCAATTTCCAGTATTGTTTTTAACGGGTTTCCGAGCGTATCCTCGGCAACGATCCCGTTGCCTGTCTTATGTCCGGTTGAAAGGGCCGTAGCCCCGGCAGCGGAATCAGTGATATATCCTGAAAGGGAATATGTTTTTGAAAAACCGGTAAAGGTAAATTTCTCAAGATTAAGCTGATGCCCGGCGGTAGTCATGGCCGCATACACCTGCGTGGTACCCATACCGTCGCCTATTAACAGTATCACATTGTTTACTTCCGGTTTTACCGGTGTATTTGCTTCCTTAAGCCTACATGCCGTGAATGAAAGAATAATGAATATACCCAGGAGGGCAAAGCTTTTTTTCATGGTTATAAAAATGGTAAATACAAGACGTATATCAGATTTAAAAACAGGTGCAGAGTTGAAGCAAATGACCTATTAAGTGGTATATCCGGAGTACTGGTCAGAATTTATTAAATGCCCGGTAGATTCCGGCGAACAGCCACCAGATCATTCTGACAATAAACACAACGACATACAGGAACAATGTGACCAGCAAAACAACCGGCAGCTGGGTTAACAGTTCCGCAGCGGATGTGCCATATTGAAGGATTCCGACCAGGTTAAGGATATTTGCAGCAATAAAAGCAAACAGGAGAAACAGTAGTTCGCGTCTTTTCTGCCGGGGTGTAATTTTGGTTTCTCTCATGATTATAGTTTTCGGTTATCAGCGGCAAAAGTTACAATACAAGATTTTTGGGCCAGTACATGATCTTATTTTCCATGATAGAGTTGAATCCCATCAGTACGGCAACAGTGGCATATAATCCCTGTCTCGTCAGTTCAAGATCCACGCGGTTGTCGCGGACATTGGCCACGAAGGCTTCGAGTGACATCCGTGTGCCGTCGTCTTCCATCACCTCATCGGAGATCGTACGTCCATCGGCATTAACTGCCGTTTCCGGTACCCAGCTGGCACCGCCGATAGGTACGGCATCGAAGAATTTATGCTCAAGGTTATTGATAAGCTGAAGGAAACCAGGTGCCGGTGGTGGAAATTCATCCCACATTCTGTTATTTTCAAGTTCCATGGTACCTTTCGGACCCATGATCTGTTCCTCGAGTCCATAATGGCGGTTACTGGCTATCGAATCATAGATCATGTGAGTACCGTTGGGATACTTATATACCAGGTTGACATTATCGAATACTTCGCGACCATCATTCCAGTAATTGATGCCACCGGAGCCCCAGACCATTTCGGGAGGCATCCCCAGGATCTGGTTACCTACCTGTACCTGGTGAGAAGCCAGCTCGGTCATCAGACCGCGTGAATAATCGTGATACAGGCGCCAGTTGATCAGCCGCTCATATTCGGGTGAAGGAACAGGCCGGCGCCAGTCGCTATTCCGATGCCAGTATGCCCTGATTTGAGTGATATCACCAAGTTTACCTTCGCGTATCTTCTGAAAGGCCTGTTGGTAAATAAGGCTGAACATCCGCTGGTGACCTATCTGCAGGATTTTACCGGTATCGAGGGCCGCACGGGCCATATCGTTAGAATCTTCGATGGTAAGAGCCATGCTTTTTTCACAGAACACGTGAAGTCCGGCCTTTAGAGCATCGATTGTCATACGGGCATGGCGATCGAGCGGAGTGGCAATCAGCACGGCATCCAGGTTTTCTTTGGCGAGCATCTCACGATAGTCCTTGTACCCGGTGGCTTCAGGACCAATTTTTTCCCGGGCACTTTTAAAATTAGGATCATAAATATCACAAAAGGAGGTGATCTTAAGTCCTGGAATTTGTTTCAGAAATATGAGGTGGTATGAGGCCCGGGAGCCGACTCCGATGATTCCGAGTCGAACAGGCCGGTCCACATCCTGTGCACTGGCGGTAGACAGCCATGGCATCTGCGTAGCAATAAGGGAGGTACCGGCAAGTAATGAAAAGGTTTTCAGGAACTCTCTCCTGTTGGTCTTATGGTTTTCTTCCATCGTTATAATAAGTAGTTACAATTCTTCCAAAGCAGCTTCGGCATACTTCCGGGGATACGAAATTTTTACGGCACGATAGCCTGAAAAATTGCCAAGAATAGTAGTCTGCTCACTCTTCTCAGCCAGAATAAGTGCCGTAGACAAGACCTCGGCATCAAGTGGATCGGGCCCTGCCACACTCATCAACTGGTATCCTTTGACGGTTTCTCCTCCCCGGGGATTTACAATGTGTCCGTCGGAGTACCTTAATTCATTATTGGGTGAATTTCCTGAGGTTGAAACAGACCCGTCGTTGACATCAAAAACGAAGACGTTTGTGTCAGGCCTGAACACGTCTTTTATTCCCACTTTCCAGCAATCGCCATAGGGATGATGCCCCAGGGCAAGCACCGAACTCTCCCCAAAACTAATAAAAGCATTGGAAACTTTTGACTGCAAAAGAATCTTTTTGATAGAATTAAGTGCAAGACCTTTCCCAAAGGCTCCCGAATCAATCCGAACATCCGATGAACTGAAGCTGACGGACATCGTCTCATGGTCGAGAAGGATCCCCCGGTTAGCTGCCGGGTGGCCGGGAAAAGAGGCATCCTGTTCAAGACCGGTGCCGAGAGTTATGTCAAAATAACCCAGGGTTAACGTATTGTATTTCAGCATACGCGACATAAGACTGAAGACCTCCTGGTCAACATTATATGGCATACTGGCCGCCTTTTTGTTAAGACTGGAAAAAATCGAATCATCCTTGTAAATACTCAGAATACTCTCCAGTCTTTCAAGTTCATTACGGATATTCAGAAAAAGGGAGTCGGCAAGTTCGTCATCCACGCCAGGCAACAATATATCG
>DASQZK010000165.1:0-10384 GCA_035638735.1 Bacteroidales bacterium | reverse complement strand
TGTCACCCCTGAAGGCGTAACTCAATACAGGAATTGTATTATAGTACGGTTCCTGTCCGAAGAGCATGGTGCCAAAAAAACCGCGATGCTGCACCGGTACATTCTTCCTGACTTTAATCATGCGCACAGAAAAACCGGGTTTTTTCGCTGCCAGTTCCAGGTGTTGGGAATTTGCATTGGGTGATTTATCGGGGCATACCTGGTAGCCGGCAACAGCAACTAGAGAAATAAGTATGATCACAGCAAGGCTCACTAAGGAAACCGGATTGGACCTGAAACGTTGCCAGGCCTGGCCAGAGGCTGTTATTTTACCGGGGTCAGCCAATTCGTTTGTATACTCCTGATTTGATTAATCCGCCAACAGCTGCTATAAGGATATAAAACGGATACAACAGTTGCGAAGGTATGAATATTCTCAGTAAATTCCGTTGCCCGTTAAAATGTATGATTCGTTCCAGAAAAAAAATATCGGGGATTGATTTCAGAACGATAAAGACTGTAAAGGCAACTAGCATGCGGGCATCATATAAACCCGACACTAAAAGAAAGACCGTCCACACACCTGTAGTGAGTATCAGGACAGACATAAACACCAGGGCCTTATCACGATAATAGGACGATTTGGACGCCCACCGGATTCGCTGCTGTAAGAATATCAACCAGTTATTTACCGGACGGGTATTTACGATTGCCTGCGGATGCTTTACGAAGCCGGAACGGCCGGGAAAATGCCTTTTGGTATAAAGCATCAGGAATATATCATCGCCGGTAGGGATACCCGGATGTATATGTTTATAGGCTTCCAGGAATAGTGCTTTTTCAAAGGCAAGATTAGCGCCGTTACACATGAGTGGTGAACCAGCCAGGAATGAAGCTCCTCCCGTTCCGGTGAGTGAGGCAAATTCAAGGGCCTGAAAACGCTCAAGGAAAGTCGTTGCCGGAAAAATCCGAACCGGACCCGAGATAAGCCTGTAATGCCCCGTGGTGTAGAAATCAGCCATGATCCTCAGCCAGCCTGGCGGATGTGTGCAATCGGCATCGGTTGTAACGATCAGATCTCCACGGGCATTCGAGACACCGGCAAAGAGTGCCTGCTTCTTTCCTGGGTTGCCTTCGGAAAGCTGAATAATACGGCCATTTACCATGTCAGCTGTTTTTGCAACCAGGCGCTGACAGGTCCGATCGGATGAATGATCGTCCACAAAAATGAATTCCAGCTTCCCGGCCGGGTAATCCTGGTTTTTCAGACTGTTGATAAGAGCCTCCACGTGGTCTTCTACGTCTCTCAGGGCAACCACAACCGACAGTACAGGGTAATCCTTTGAATCAAAGGCCGCCTCATACGCCTTATGCTTAACCCATATAAGGTAGAAGTGGAAAAAAGTGAAGATATATGCCGACAAGAGGAATAAAGAAACCAGGCCAGTAAAAATCATTATTTGCTATTTATCCCCGATAACATAGTTGTTGATGACGCTGTACAGTTTATCCAGGACGATTGGTTTGGTAATATAATCGCTGCATCCTGCATTAAGACATTTCAAACGGTCGTCATCCATCGCATTAGCCGTTTGAGCGATGACAGGCAGATCGGGCCGGATCCTTTTTATTTCGGCTGTCGCATCGTAGCCGTTGAGAACCGGCAACTGGATATCCATGAGTACGATATCAATCTCCGGATGCTCCTTAACCTTGTCGATAGCCACCTGGCCGTCGGCGGCATGAATGATGCCCACACCCGTTTTACTGAGCGATATTTCCAGCAGTTTGAAACTGACATAATTATCTTCAACAACAAGAATGGAAATATCCTCCCAGTTAAAATATTGAGAATGTTGTTTTTTCTCCTCCGGTTTACGCTTCATCCTGACAGAATATTTATAAGGTATAGTGAAGTAAAACGCTGCACCCTTTTCAAGTTCCGATTCGGCCCAAATGGTACCACCCATTCTTTCCACAAAGCCCTTGCTGATAGCAAGACCTAAGCCGGATCCTCCGAATGGGCGGGTAAGAGACTGGTCGACCTGGGTAAACCGGTCGAAAATGACCTGCAATTTATCCGCTGATATTCCAATCCCCGAATCTTTCACGAAGAATTTCAATGTCGAGTCGTTCTCTACCAGGTACCCAAATTCAACCGTACCGTGAAGGGTGAATTTAATAGCATTACCGATCAGGTTTGTAAGGACCTGTTTTAGCTTCGACTGATCGGCAATTATTGCTGAATTATCGTTGTCAAGGCCTGTGATCATTTTCAACTCAACCTTGTCTTTGTTTTTAACCATCTTTTCCGACTGAATGAAACTCAGTAGTTCGCTCATCATATCATTCAGTGAAAATTCCCCTTCGTTGAGATCCACCTGGTTGGATTCTATCCTGGAAATATCGATTATATCGTTGACAAGATTCATCAACAATTTACCATTACTGCCAATCATGGACAGGTATTCAGTCCGTTCTTCATCATCGAGCTTGTTCTGCGTCAGGAGCTGTGCCAGTCCAAGTATGCCATTCATAGGCGTCCTGATCTCGTGGGACATATTAGCCAGGAAGGACGTCTTAAGCTTATCGGATTCTTCTGCCCTGATCTTGGCTTCAACAAGCTCCTGTTCGAGCTGACGGCGATGCAGGGCAATGGAAGCCTGGTAGAGGAAGGTTTCTATAAAAGGCTTATCGTGAAGTTCTTCTTTCTTTGACAGGATCAGTACGCTGCCGTATAATTTTCCACTTCGCATAAGGGCCATCCCGTATACTTTATTCGACTGAATTATTCTTTCCACCTGCAGGATAACCGGACGCGGTATGCTGCCAAAGCCGGTTTCAAAAAGTCCATCTTCGAAAAATTTCAGGTGCTCGGCATTCATCTTAAGATCGAGAATATCGTCTTCCGACAGATCGAAGGCAAGGTCTTTCAGTGTCACCCCAAGCAATGTTTTCAGGTCGTTGCTCTGATCACTCGAAAGAGAATGATAGGCTATTTTAAGCTTAATATCGTCCTCATCAAAATGAGAGACAATGATGTTTGAACCGGAGATGAATTCCTTCAGCTTGGACCCAATATATCTGAAGATATTGGCTTCATTAGGCAAACCAAGGAAATCGAGAGCGGTATTACTCAGGAAGAGCAGCTTCGTCTGGTATTCCTTTTCCTGGTTTTCCGCTTTCTTGCGACGGGTTATATCGACCATCACGCCCCTGACACCAACAAACCGGCCTTCATGATACATATTATTGGTAAAGACCAGGACAGAAATTTTTTTGCCTGTTTTTGTGATGACCTTATACTCATTACCTTTGATCTCATTACCTTTTTTAAGTCTGATGAAGGTATGCCTGGCCCTTTCAACATCCTCGGGAGCCACCACATCGAATACATTCATGCCGGCATCAACCTCGGCCTGGCTGTAACCCATCAGCTCGGAACCTTTAAGGTTAACAAACGTAATTTTCCCCTTAGCATTGGTTTCGAAAACTACTTCAGGGAGAAGGGTGACAAGATCTTTGAATTTCTCTTCACTTCTAAGCAGGGCCTGCTCGGCAAGCTTCTGTTCTGTAATATCGCGGGATATCCCGGCAATACCAATTACCTCACCCTCATCATTGATAATTGGCGTTTTATGCGTTTCAGAATAGCGTTTACCGAATTTCCCTTCCTCTACTTCGAAAAACAGCTTTGATTTACGCTCCCGTATCACTTCCTGGTCCTTACTGACATAATCATCGGCCAGTTCTTTCTTGCACAGAAAGTAATCGGTTTTACCCATGATTTCTTCGCTGCTCAGGTTAAAGAAACGGCAGAACGATTCGTTCACCGATACATATTCCCCTTCAATGTCTTTCAACCAGGCCAGGTGGGGGATGTTATCGAGAATAGCCTGTTGTTGCGATTGAGATTTTGTAAGCCTTTCCTCCAGAATTTTCACCCCCGAGATATTGGTAGTGACCGTCACGATGCGATAGGCTTCACCCTTATTGTTCCAAACCGGGTAGCTCCGGTTCCATATCCACGATACCGTGCCGTCTTTCTTTATAATACGGTATTGTTCGTTAAAAATATAGGTATACTTATAATGGCCGGTATTCATCACATCCAGAATACGTTCACGATCGGACGGATGTATCCATTTCTTCTGAAGATCCGGATCCCTCATCAGTTCCTCGCGGGTATATCCGTACACCTGTTCAAAAGCCGGATTGACATATACTATTTTATGTCCGCTGCTAAGGATAAAGGAGTCGGTCGTATTTTCCGCCAGTTCCCTGAATTTTTCTTCGCTCAGACGTAAGTTATCTTCATGGTTTTTGCGGTCGGTAATATCTTTCGCAAAACCAGCGGTACCGATCACTTTTTTATTATCGTCAAACAAAGGGATCTTAATGGTTTCGTGCCAGCGAAAACCGTCGTGCAGGGGTATTTGTTCTTCACAGATAACAGGCTTACCGGTTTGCATGACCTGGGCATCATCGGTTCTGAATTTCTCTGCAAAAATTCTGGGGTTGAAATCAAAATCGGTAAGGCCTGTTATCTCGTCCGGGATTTTGCCAAACTGACGGGCAAATACGGCATTTACCCTTATGAAGCGGCCATGAACATCTTTGACCCACATCATGAAGGGCACCTGGTTGAAGAAGGATTCTTTCAGACCAGGTATGTCGATAAGTTCACCATTATCATTGATGGAATGCTCTGATCCGTCAACATGATTACCCTGCCTGGTAATGATCTTCTTAAGGAGGTCATTTTCCGTCCGGAGCTTGTCAAGTTTTTCACGCAACATGTCGAGCTCCTCCTCAGGGGAGAAAGCATCAGGCTTATGCTTATAATTTCCGGAGCCTGTACTCATAAGAGATAAATAGGTTAAGCCAGGATAATCCCGACAATTGTAGCCGATAACAAGGAGGCCAGCGTACCGGCCAGGAGGGCTCTCATGCCATATTTTGCAAGTAATACGCGTTTACCTGGCGCCAGGGCTCCGATCCCTCCGATTTGTATACCCACCGAGGCAAAGTTAGCAAATCCGCATAACATATAGGTGGCCATGATGATAGATTTTGGATCACTGAAAGCACCGGCAGACTTTAGCTCAGACAGACTGATATAGCCAACAAATTCGGTCATGATCAGTTTTTCGCCAAGCAGCGAACCCACCAGGGTAATATCTTTTGAGGTGACACCAATGAGCCACATCAATGGCGAGAGGGCGTAACCCAGCATAAATTGGAGAGACAGTTGATGATACCTCCCATTAGTGACATGCGAGATCCAGTCATTCAGGTTGGTCCATGTACCTATTTTTATGAATACAAAATTGATCATCGCCAGGAAGGCCAGGAAGACAAGTAGCATGGCTGCTACGTTAACAGCCAGCTTCAGACCTTCGTAAGTACCATTATTAATAGCGTCGAGTACATTTTTACCAATCTTATCCTGGGTGATACGAACTTCTTCACTGACATCTTCGGTCTGCGGTACCAGAATTTTTGATATGACCACAACTCCCGGTGCAGCCATCACTGAGGCAGCCAGCAGGTGTTTGGCAAATTCAAGTCGCTGCACCGGATCATTGCCTCCTAAAAAGTTGATGTAGACAGCCAGCACACCTCCGGCAAGGGTTGCCATGCCTCCCGACATGACAAGCAGAATCTCCGATTTATTCATCTTCTCAAGGTAGGCCTTGATCATCAGGGGTGATTCGGTCTGTCCAAGAAAGATATTCCCGGCCACCGACAGACTTTCTGCGCCCGATAATTTTAGGATTTTGGTCATGACCCAGGCCATGCCCCATACTACCTTCTGGATGATGCCAAAATAAAACAGCACCGAGGTGAGAGCCGAAAAGAAGATGATCGTCGGCAGAATAGTGATGGCAAACGTCTGAAGGGGGGCTTCAATTTTTCCGGTCACCATCGACTTGAACAGGAAATTGGTTCCTTCATTGGTGAAATCGAGTATCTTTACAAACACACGGCCTCCAAACTCGAAGAAGGCCTTAATGACGGGGACTTCGAGTACGCCTATTGCCAGAAGTATCTGACCCAGGAGACCCAGCCCCACCACCTTCCACGATATGGCTTTCCGGTTGTCGGAAAAAATAAATGCAATAAATATCAGTACGAGTATTCCCAGCAAACCCCTGACCAAATTGATAAAGCTGAAATGAAACTCGGTTTTTACCGGAATAATATTGGTCTTGTCGGCCGCGACCGATGTGTCGTTTGTTGCTTCAATTTTTGATTCACCGCTTAAGACGCTGTCCGGAGCCTTGGTTATCAGGGAATCCTGGACACTTGTTACGGGCATATTGCCCTGGGCCATCAAATTCTGGATACCAAACAAGGGCATGAGGATCAGCAGGACCCGGCATACAATCCTGCTCAAAGTTGCTTTTCTCATCTATTTCTTTTTTCTGCGTTGAATTTCATCCCGTATTTTTGACGCCCTCTCATAGTTCTCGTTTGTAACCGCTTCTTCAAGAAGTTTCTTCAGTTCGGTCATAGACATTCCTCTTAATTCCCCCGTATCTTTGACTGTTTTTTCCGGTGATTCCGGTTCGGGTTCCGGTTTTGCAGGTTCAACTTCATCACCCGATTCGGCAGGACTCTCCTTGTCAAAATCCAGGACAATACCGGCTTTTGTTATTATTTCTTCGGTTGTATAAATTGGACATTTAAAACGGAGTGCCAATGCAATAGCATCGGAAGTGCGTGCATCGAGAGTAATCTTCTCCATGCCATTATCACATAATAACTGTGAGTAAAAGACACCCTCTTCCAGCTTGTAAATAACAACTTCCTTGACCGAGATACCAAACACATTGGCGAAGCTGAGGAAAAGATCGTGGGTCAAAGGCCTGGGGGGTTTTAAACCTTCCAGTTCAATAGCTATGCTCTGAGCTTCAAAACCTCCGACTATTATGGGTATCCGCCTTTCACCATTCTCTTCTGTTAATATGAGTGCGTAGGCTCCTGATTGCGTCTGACTGTAAGAAATCCCTAGAACATTAAGCTTTATCATACCCATAAATTACAACTTTGCTTCAAAAATCTAATCGAGAGATCACACAAATATAATGAAATAGTTCTTACCTGAAAGATTAGTTTTTTGCAGAACATATAAATTTACGATATTTTCAAGGGCTCTCATGATGCTGAGAATGAAGTTGAACAATATTTATGGATATATTTTACAATTATTAGTTTTAATTGTTTGTATATCAATAGAACTTTTATATTTTTGCACTCCGTTTGTGAAAAAGATAATGTAAAAAATCATACTAATGTACGCAATTGTTGATATAGCCGGACAGCAGTACAAGGTTGAAAAAGATCAGAAGATCTTTGTCCACAGGATCGAAGGAGAAGAAGGTTCCAAAGTGGATTTTGACAAAGTTCTGCTCATTGACAACGACAGCAAAGTAGTCGTTGGCGCCCCTGTTATTGAGGGGGCTCAGGTTTCTGCAAAGATCCTTGGTCATCTCAAAGGTGACAAAGTCATTGTATTCAAGAAAAAGAGAAGGAAAGGTTACCAGAAAAGCAACGGCCACAGGCAATATCTTTCACAAATCGTGATTGAAGAAATTGTTGAAGAAGGTGCGAAAAAGGCCATTGCTTCAGCCGGGAAGAAAGAAGCCAAACCTGTAGCAGAAAACAAAGAAACTGCTCCGGCAGCTGAGAAGAAAGAAACGAAACCGGCTGCCGAAAAAGCAACCGCAAGCGAAGCCGCTGCATCGAAAAAGACCCAGACAAACACATCGTCTGCAGGTACAGCTGAAAAGAAAAAAACGACGGCAGGCAAAACTACTACGGCTAAAAAACCGGCAACTGCAGCTAAAAAACCGGCTGCAAAAAAGGCTGAGCCGAAAAAAACCGATAAAGATTCAGAATAAAACCGACACGGCGTCGATCAAAATATTAAAATTCTACAATTATGGCACATAAGAAAGGAGCTGGTAGTTCAAGAAACGGTCGCGAATCAGAAAGCAAACGACTAGGTATTAAATTATTCGGTGGTCAGTTCGCCCAGGCTGGGAACATTATCGTTCGCCAGAGAGGGACCCGGCACCATCCCGGACTGAATGTCGGGATTGGTAAAGACCACACTCTCTTCGCACTTGTCGACGGCAAAGTGGAATTTAAACGCAAAACCGGCGATAAATCCTATGTTAATATCGTTCCCGCAGAAGAATAAAATTTTATTTTCGATATTTATAAATCTCCTTTAAACTGTTACCTTTATGCAGTTTTCAGGAGATTTTTTTACATATCCCAAAGCCTTCAGTCCATGCTTAACATTAATTATATAAGAGATCATAAAGATCAGGTCATTGAAAGATTAGCGGTTAAAAACTTCGATGCGAAAGATATTATCGGTCGAATTCTTGAAGCCGATGAGAAGCGCCGGAGTTCGCAGGCTAAGGCCGACAGTCTCCAGGGCGAGCTCAATAATTTCTCGAAGAGCATCGGCATCCTTTTTAAAGAAGGAAAGCAGGACGAAGCCAGGACTATACAGGATAAAACGGCCGGTTTGAAAGAAGAGATCAAAGTGCTTCAGCAGGCTTATTCCGTGTCGTCGGAATTACTGAACAACCTCCTTGTCCAGGTTCCTAACCTCCCCCATATATCGGTGCCTGTTGGCAAAGGCGAAGAAGACAACGAGGTTGTCAGGGAAGATGGGCAGAAGCCCGAATTACCCGGAGACGCTCTCCCTCATTGGGATTTGGGCAAGAAGTACGACATCATCGATTTTGATCTCGGCAACAAGCTTACCGGTGCGGGTTTTCCTGTTTTTAAGGGGAAAGGCGCCCGTCTGCAACGGGCCCTCATCAACTACTTCCTTGAGGAAAACGTCAATGCCGGTTACCGTGAGATTCTGCCCCCGCTAATGGTTAATGAAGATTCGGGCTTCGGTACCGGACAGCTTCCCGACAAGGAAGGACAGATGTACCACGTCCAGACAGAGAACTTTTATCTTATTCCCACCGCCGAAGTCCCTGTAACCAATATTTACCGTGATGTTATTCTCGATGCCGGCGATTTCCCGGTAAAAAACACCGCCTACACACCATGTTTCAGGCGCGAAGCCGGCTCTTATGGCAAAGATGTCAGGGGTTTAAACCGTGTTCACCAGTTCGATAAGGTCGAGATCGTGCAGATTCAGCATCCCGACAAATCGTACCAGGCTCTTGAAGAGATGGTAAATCATGTTGAGGGACTTGTAAGAAGTCTCAACCTGCCTTACCGCATTCTTCGGCTCTGTGGCGGGGATATGAGTTTCACCTCTGCTCTCACCTTCGATTTCGAAGTGTATGCCGGGGCGCAAAACCGCTGGCTGGAAGTAAGTTCTGTATCCAACTTTGAGTCTTACCAGGCTGTAAGACTGAAACTCAGATATAAGGAAAAAGGTGATAAAAAGACCAACTTCGCCCATACCCTTAATGGTTCATCCCTGGCACTGCCCAGAATAGTGGCTGCCCTCCTGGAAAATAACCAGACTCCTGAAGGTATCGTTATTCCCGAAGTCCTCAGACCTTATACCGGCTTCGGTATTATCGACTGATACCCGGATGAAAAACCAGCCAAAGGCATACGTTTTTGCCGGCCTTACAATCTTATGCTGGTCTACCGTAGCTACCGCCTTTAAATTCGGCCTGCGATACCAGGACCCGTTCAGCCTGCTGGCCGGGGCCGCACTCACGGCATTTCTTATCCTGCTCTTCACCATCGTGGTGCAAAAGAAAACAGGACAGTTGCGCAAGACGAGCTTGCGCGAATATGGCACCTCGGCAGCCCTCGGCTTCCTGAACCCGTTTTTCTATTACCTGGTCCTTTTCAAAGCTTATTCCATGCTGCCCGCCCAGGTGGCGCAGCCCTTAAATATGACCTGGCCGATCGTGCTCACCATAATCTCCATCCCCCTTCTGAATCAGAAAATCACCATAACGAGCATCGCTGCCCTTTTTATCAGCTTCAGCGGGGTGATCCTTATATCCTCACAGGGTGGCGGAACAGCGTTTAAAGTGACCCAAATCTCGGGCATACTTCTTTGCCTGGGAAGTGCCGTAATTTGGTCCTTCTTCTGGATCTTTAATGTCAGGGATAAACGTGACGAAATCGTCAAGCTGTTCCTAAATTTCGCCTTTGCTCTGCTATTCCTGGTACTCGCAGCCCTGGCCACAGGGAAAAACTTCCCTTCCGGCTTTCATGCCTGGATTTGGGCCGTATGGGTAGGGGTTTTCGAAATGGGACTGGCTTTCATTTTCTGGCTTAAAGCTCTTCAACTCACAAAAACCACAGATAAAATAAGCAACCTTATTTATATTTCTCCTTTTATTTCATTATTTTTCATCCACTATTTTCTGGGCGAACCCATCTACCTGACCACTGT
>DASQZK010000164.1:0-6210 GCA_035638735.1 Bacteroidales bacterium | reverse complement strand
AGAAAGGATCGTTAAGGTCTTCTACGAGGGAATCAGTATCGACAGGGTTAAAATGCCGGAGGCCGGCCCAGGCTTTGGCGCACAGGATCTTCCTGCACCGGTTGTCAAGGTCGTGTTCAGATATCGTCCCGTTTTTTATCTCGCGTTTTATGGCTGCTATTGCCTTTGGTACATCGGAGGGCATAAGCAGGATATCATTACCGGCAAGAAAAGCTTTAGCCTCGAGACTACCGGGTTTGTGCCCCATGCTGGCACCTTTCATGTTGAGAGCATCCGTAATGACCAGTCCTTCAAAACCCATTGTTCCTTTGAGCAGCTCTTGTATGGCTTTGTGGGAAAGTGAGGTAGGAATATTTTCGGCAGAGTCAATTGCCGGGACGTGGAGGTGGGCAGACATGATGGCAGGGATTCCATTACGAATGCCAAATTTGAATGGGAACAACTCCACGGAATCGAGTCTGGCCATATCATGCCTGATCACCGGGAGTCCGTAGTGTGAATCGGTATCGGTATCGCCATGGCCGGGGAAATGTTTGTAAACGGGCATAACTCCGGCATCCTGCAAGCCCATGGCATACATCAGTCCTTTCCTGGCTACGTTCATGCGATCTTCACCGAACGAACGGGAGTTGATAACCGGGTTTTCGGGATTATTGTTCACATCCACAACCGGCGCAAAGTTGATGTTCACGCCCAGTCGTTTCATCTGGCTTCCGATGTCGTAGCCCATCTGGTAAATCAGGGCATCGTCACCAATGGCCCCAAGCATCATTTGGCGGGGATACGAAATGGTACTGTCCAAACGCATGGCCAGTCCCCATTCCCCATCAATCGAAATAAGCAGGGGTGTTCGGGCGGCCGCCTGGAACGCGTTTGTCATCCGGGCCTGCCGTACGGGTCCACCCTGGAAAAAGATTACACCGCCAACATCATATTTGGAAATCAGATGCTCCACTTCTTCAATATGCTCTTCTCCCCTGTTGGAATAGGCGGGGATCATAAGAAGCTGGGCGATTTTCTGGTCCAGGGTGAGTGAACCAAGGACAGAATCGACCCATGAAGAATCGGATTTAAAAAATCGCGGTTTCTGGACCTTAACAGGTTCGAAATCTTCCAGGACGCGAACCCCGGATATGTTAAAGCTGGCAACCAGCAGGAAAAATGTCAGTAAAACAAGGGTCTGAATCAGGTAGCTCTTCATTTTCTCTCTCCTATAATCTGTAAGACATCCAAAGATAGCGCAACGAACAATTTAATGGAAAAGATGTTTTCAACAACATTCTGTTTATCCTCCAATATAGATTTGTTTTAATTAATTTTATCGCTCACTGAATTTTCCAAACCAAAATTATTCGCTATGAAGAAGTTTTTAATGACGTTCCTGGCATTGGCATTCATCTCGTTTTCAAGCCTCTACAGCCAGGAAGAAGCACGACTTTTACGGTTTCCGGCTATACACGGTGACCAACTTGTCTTTTCCTATGCCGGTGACCTTTATACCGTAAAGGGTGATGGAGGCATGGCAAGAAGACTGACAAGCAATCCTGGCTACGAAATGTTTGCACATTTTTCTCCCGATGGCAAATACATTGCCTTTACCGGACAATATGACGGAAATACTGAAGTATTTGTCATTCCTTCCGAAGGCGGTATACCTAAACGCCTCACATTTACAGCAACGCTGAACCGTGATGCTATTGGCGATCGTATGGGACCCAACAATATCGTAATGGCCTGGACTCCCGACAGTAAACACATCATTTACCGTTCACGCAAGGAGACTTTTAACAGTTTTAAAGGCTCCCTTTTCAAAGTTTCAGTCGATGGAGGTCTCTCAGAACAACTGCCACTTTCATTCGGAGGTTTCTGTTCTTACTCTCCCGATGGCAGTAAACTTGCCTTCAACTGGGTCTTCAGAGAATTCCGCACCTGGAAATATTACCGTGGCGGCATGGCCGATGATATTCGCATTTACGATTTCAAGAAAGGAACCGATGAGAAGATCACCGAAAATAATGCCCAGGATATTATCCCGATGTGGGTCGGAAATAATATTTTCTATCTCTCTGACAGGGACAGGACTATGAACCTCTTCGTCTATAATACCGATACGAAAAACACGGAGAAGGTTACAAATTTTGACAACTATGATGTTAAATTTCCAACGGCTGACGATGACTATGTCGTATTTGAAAATGGTGGTTACATCTACAAGTATGATATTAAAACCAAGAAAGCTGAAAAAGTAAGCATCACGATCGCCAATGACGAGCCTCAGGCCCGTTCCGAGTTAAAGGATGTCAGTAAAGACATTCGTTCTGGCGATCTGTCTCCGAAGGGCGAACGGGTGGTTTTTGCCGCTCGTGGTGAAATCTTCAGCTTACCGGCAAAAGAAGGTGTTACGTATAATTATACACGCTCATCAGGCATTCATGAACGGAATGTAGAATACTCGCCCGATGGTAAAAACATCGCTTTCCTGTCTGATAAAACTGGTGAATTCGAGATTTGGGTTCAAAAGCAGGATGGTTCTGAACCTGCCTGGCAGCTGACACACAATGCCGACACCTACATTTACAGCTTCAACTGGTCTCCCGACAGCAAAAAGATCCTGTATCACGACAGAAAAATGCGGCTTCAGTATATTGATGTAGAAAGCGGTAAAGTGACCCAGGTTGAAACCGAAAAATATGGCATTCCAAACAGCTATGACTGGTCACCCGACAGTAAGTGGATTTCTTATGAATACACCACGGCCAACCAGTTCACCATTGTCCGTCTCTATAACCTCGAATCGGATAAGAAATATGATGTGACTGACAACTGGTATGATTCCGGGGCTCCCACGTTCTCCGATGACGGGAAATACCTGTTCTTTGTATCCATGCGTGATTTCAATCCTATTTACAGCCGTACCGAGTGGAATACGGCTTACAGCGATATGAGCAAGATATACCTCGTTACCCTGTCGGCCGATGAAAAATCACCGTTTGCGCCGGAGAATGATGTCATAAAAACGGATGAGGGTGAAGATGAAAATGGTAACGGGAAAGAAAGTGCAGAAAAGAGTGACGACAAAACGATAACAATCGATGTCGAAGGTATTAAAGACCGTATTGATGTGCTTCCTGTTGAAGCCTCAAATTATTTCAATATCCAGACTACCGGTTCGAAAATTTATTATATCGAATACAGTAGCAGCAATGGAATGACGGCCAAACTTTTCGATCTTAAGCAAAAGAAAGAAACGGAAATCGGTAAAGGACTTCGTTTCTCACTCTCGGCCTCCGGTAAAAAGATGCTTGTTGGCATGCACGGTAAGTGGGCCGTTATCGATCCACCGAGTTCACAGGTAGAGATTACCGATGCCATGGATCTCTCGGGCATGAAGACAGAGGTCAATTATGCCAGGGAGTGGAAGCAGATCTTTGATGAGAGCTGGCGCCAGTACCGCGATTTCTTCTATGTGCCTAATATGCATGGCGTTGACTGGGAGGCGATGAAGGAAAAATATGGTCAGTTAGTACCTTATGTAAAAACCAGGGACGATCTGACCTATCTTATCGGGGAAATGATCGGTGAACTAAGTATCGGACACGCTTACGTTACTACCGGTGAAAAGAAACAGAAGCCGGAAAGGATAAAAACCGGTCTGCTCGGTGCTAAGTTAAGCAAGACTTCATCAGGGTATTACCAGATCAAGGAGATACTACAAGGTGCAAACTGGAGCAAAGACCTGCGTTCACCCCTTACCGAGATTGGACTTAACATCAATGAAGGAGATTACATCCTTGCCATAAATGGCGTATCCACAGCTGACATGGACGACATCTATGCTTCACTGGTCGGGAAAGCCGGTATTACTGTTGAACTGACGGTCAACAGCAAGCCCAAAATGGATGGCAGCCGCAAGGTTGTTGTTGTGCCTGTCGATGATGAGGCACAGCTTTACTATTACAAGTGGGTACAACACAACATTGATTACGTCAATGAGAAAACCGATGGACAGGTAGGTTATATCCACATTCCTGATATGGGACCGGAAGGACTGAACGAGTTCGTAAAACATTTCTATCCGCAGCTCGACAAGAAAGGGCTGATTATTGACGACCGCGGTAACGGTGGCGGAAATGTTTCGCCGATGATCATCGAACGCCTCAGGCGGACAGTTACCCGCGCAACCATGCGTCGTAACTTCCCCGTCGGTGAACCTGTGCCCAACCAGATGATGCTTGGTCCGAAGGTATTGCTTATCGATCGCTATTCTGCATCGGACGGTGATCTCTTCGCGTATTCATTTAAGAAACATCATATAGGCACAGTGATAGGAACACGGACCTGGGGAGGTGTTGTGGGTATCACCGGCTCACTGCCGTTCATTGATGACCAGGACCTGCGTAAGCCTGAGTTTGCTTCCTATTCATCTGAAAAGAGTGAATGGATTGTTGAAGGCCACGGCGTGGATCCGGATATCAGTATCGATAATGATCCGCACCAGGAATTCCTCGGTAATGACGCTCAGCTCGATAAAGCCATCGAAGTCATTACGGGACAGCTTAAGGATTACAAACCAATACCACCTGTTCCAAACCCTCCGGATAAAAGCAAATAATAACCACAGGGGAAAATGATTCCCCGTAATACTTTTCCGGTAAAGACGTGCCTCAAGGCGCGTCTTTACTTTTTATATATACCTTCCTAATTCTGCAACTGAAAACTATTCACTCTTTGGTGATGTTAATCTAAACGACATCAACACTTTTTTCTATGGGATATTTACCTATTCAGGATTATGGCATTATCGGCAACATGAGATCTGTTGCCCTTGTCGGAATCAACGGGTCCATCGACTGGTTTTGTTTTCCCCATTTCGATTCACCCAGCATGTTTGGACGGCTGATCGACGAAAACAAAGGGGGCTATTTCAATATATCCCCAAAAGATGATGATTATAAGTCGAAGCAGTTTTACTGGCCCGACACCAATGTTCTGATCACCCGCTTTTCAGTGGAAGGAGGTATCGTGGATATGACCGACTATATGCCGGTTGGTGAGGATGTGAAGGATGAAATGGACTATCATATTGTACGACGGATCAAAGGTGTTCACGGCAAGGTGCGTATGAAACTTGAATGTAATCCGGCGTTTAACTATGCCCGCGACGATCATGGTCTGGAGCTGACCAAAAAAGGTGCTATTTTTAAAACCAAAGATCTGACGATGGGGTTGTCCAGTAATTTTGACCTGGAGGCTAAAGAACGCAAAAACGAAGTTTACACCGAGTTTGATATCAGTGAGGAAGAAACAATGGTTTTTGTCTGGCACAAGGTGAAAAGCAAAGAAGACTGTCTCACATTTTCAGTTGATCAGGCGGAATCGAGTTTTGTAGAAACGATCCGGTACTGGAGAAGCTGGCTGAAGAAGTCGCAGTACAAAGGCCGCTGGCGTGAGATGGTAAACCGGTCGGCACTTATCCTGAAGTTACTGACTTTTGAACCCACCGGGGCCATAGTAGCTGCTCCCACCTGCAGCCTGCCCGAGAGTATAGGCGGTGACCGCAACTGGGACTACCGGTATACCTGGATCCGGGACGCGGCCTTTACCGTATATGCTTTCATGAGAATCGGTTTCACCGAAGAAGCATCGCAGTTTATGAATTGGATTGTTGAACGATGCAATGAATCACCGGATTCCGGCTCACTGCAAATAATGTACGGCATCGACGGCCGGCACGACCTGACCGAGGAAACCCTCGATCATCTTGAGGGTTACCGCAAATCAGGACCGGTCAGGATCGGCAATGGTGCTTACGACCAGCTGCAGCTCGATATCTATGGCGAGATGATGGATTCGGCTTATCTATACAACAAATACGGCTCACCCATTCC
This sequence comes from Bacteroidales bacterium, assembly GCA_035638735.1. Taxonomy (GTDB): domain Bacteria; phylum Bacteroidota; class Bacteroidia; order Bacteroidales; genus DASQZK01. The sequence goes on along the minus strand of DASQZK010000164.1, from coordinate 322 downwards.
TTACGGTACCTGGCAGGCCTTGTCCAAAACGATCGACTGGGTATGCCGAAACTGGCAACGCGAAGACGAAGGTATCTGGGAAGTCAGAGGCGGCAAACATCATTTTACCTACAGCAAAATGATGTGCTGGGTCGCCCTTGACAGGGCAATCAGGCTGTCGATGAAACGTTCACTGCCATCCGACCTTGACCGATGGCGCAACGTCCGCGATGATATCTACAACGATATCATCCAAAAAGGATGGAACAGTAAAAAACAGGCATTCTCACAGTTTTACGAATCCGATACTCTCGATGCATCCGTTTTGATGATGCCCATGGTC
>DASQZK010000163.1:0-2604 GCA_035638735.1 Bacteroidales bacterium | reverse complement strand
AATACCCAGAAAATCAGGTGGACATACAAATGGCATTTTCTCTTCATTTTATGGTTGATATAAATATGCGTTTGAATGAATGACTCTGATTTAATGTTCATATTCGACTTTCTTCGTATTTCATTTTGTATCTTTTCTCATTCCTTTGGAATGACCTCACGCCTGGCAATCATCGTATCGCTTTTGAATGAGTACGCCCAGATTTTACCGGAGGAAGTGACACGTACTATCGAGTTCTCAACCCGAAGCGGATGGCTTTTCCCCGTGTTGATATTGACCAGCCGACAGGCTTTTTGCTTATTGGTACGGGCATTAATATATCGTACCAGCATCCAGGGGCTTTTGCCAACATGGTCGATAGACGCTATTCCGGTCATGCCGGTTTGCACTGTTTTCACCACTTTGCCAGTGGTTGCATCAAGCAGTGTTATGCGTCCGTCAAGTCCACCGGCGGCAACACGAGACCCATCCGGTGTAAAGGCAAGACCCAACACCTCCAGCTTTAACCCGTTGTACTGATGAGTGAGTTTCCATTCTTGTAAAGACCGTTTCCCGGAACCAGGGGTATACAATCGCACCCTTGTATCACCACCACCGGCTGCGGCCTTTTTCCCATCCGGACTCAATGCAACGACATTCACCTCCCCAAAATCCGTTTTTAGGGTCATAACCGATTTGGCATTGTTGACATTCCAAAGAGTGTGATTGATCAGTAACCAATCATTTCGGAGAAAACTCATGGTCCAGGGATAATCTTTTAGTTTCCAGCTTTTTTGTGCATTGCTTGTCGTAGAATAGACGACCACATTGCTGTCCCTGGTGGCGACGGCCAGCCATTTGCCGTCGGGAGAAAAGGCCCCCTTAATGGCATTGTGAACATCCAATTTTCGTACTTCACGTCCGGATGGTAAAGCTATGAGATGAATATTTATTTTTTTGCTCACAACGCCCAACATATTACCCTGTGCCGATATCATTTTATATATGGGGGTAAAGGGCAGGGTAATTTCAAAGCTCGCATTATTATCGGGCGCTCCCCCAGCGAATACCAGTACGAGCAAACTGTAAAGAATTACCCGTCTCATAATGCCTCCAGTACCAGGTTAAAGTTGACATCGGAAGTGATGGAATCGGGTTCCCCGGTAATTGTCACCGGACGTACCAGTTCCCGACTCGTAATAAGTGGATCACGGTGAAAGTTCTTATCCGGGTCGCCTTCAAAGACAGGATCGGTCGCAAAATAGAGTTGAGTTACTAGCGGTTTATGTCCATCGGCACGAACGAGATAATGCACATGCTGACAAACACGGGCAGGATAATGACCAGGTATCACCGATTCCAATTCATACTTTCCATTGGGATTGGCTATTAGCTGTGCACGATACCGGTCACCGAGGGTATCGTAGATTCCCCCTGCATTGGTCTGCCATATCTCCAGGGTTGCATCAGGTAATTCATACCCTTTTTCGCTATAAACCTTGCCTGATATTTTGAGCGGGAGTCCGGGATCTCCCTTTGCCCGTAACACTTTTCTGTGAGGTGCCCCGCGTTTGTAGAACGGTCCAAGATCATTGGATGGCGTGGGACGGCGATGTGCCTGGAACGTGAATGCACGCGCGATCGAATGGATAGATAACGGCGATGCGATAATCATAACCCCCAACTCTGCCGCACGGGCCAGGAAACGACGGCGTTTCATAATAAGGGGCGAATCCTCATTGCCAGATCCAGGCCGGATGATTCTTTCATCTGTTACAGGTTCAGTTGAATTGTCATTGTTTTTATGTTTCATTGGTGATCTCCGAATTGTATGATTAACCGAGATTATCTATTTATTCACGACCGTCCCGTTTACATTCCCATCCTGCAAGGTGATATTACTTTTCTTCGTTATGCTTTCTTCCTGTTTGGGATTACTGTTTCGTTAGTGTCAATGTTGTTGTATTACCGGTATCCAGGTTGTGATCAACGACTCTTGCTGTCTTGCCGTCGTTGGCGACAGTCGTTACACTCACATTGCCAATCCTGTCCTTTACCCAGTATATTTCGCGAAGTTTGTGAGAACTCAGCATCACCACAGACATTTTTTCGCCGGGTTCATCTCCGACCACTTTTGTTTCGGTCCCATACAGCTTTGCCTGATAAGAGGCTCCTGTCGAACTGTGGAAATCGATAGCATTGCCATGGATCTTGTACGTCATGGTCCACGAGGAGGAACCGGCGGCTCTTTGCATACGCCACGTACCCGAAATAGCATGCGATCCCTCCGGTCCTGCGGCGACACGTTTTAGAATGGATTTCCCTTTGAACGTGTGACCATTATTAACTGAGCTGAAGCTAAAGGTCCCGGTCTTCCTATCCGGATTGACAGAGAAAGTGGTGCTTCTAATCTTCTTGCCATTCTTCTCGCGTGTGGTTTGAGCAGTATGATCATTTATGATTCTGACTGATTCTGCATCGAAACCCGGTTGTCCCGCAACTTTATGGAATTGCCCATCCGCCTTAATGTGATAGGCAGGTTGTCCGGTCGATTGAACCCGGTAAACCCCATTCTTCAGTGTGAAGGTTACTTGCATGGTGGTTTTGTAGCTGCCGGGATCAACT
>DASQZK010000162.1:0-3342 GCA_035638735.1 Bacteroidales bacterium | reverse complement strand
CGGATTCACTCATGTTTATGAAGTTGAAAGCACGGTTGGGTACATACATTCAGCATACGACAATGAGAAGCAGAAAAACAAAAACCGTCCTCTCATTTCATCTTTCTGTCCTGCCGTGGTCCGCTTGATACAGGTCAGGTTTCCTTCGCTGATCGGCAATATTATCGGGGTGAAACCTCCCATAGACATATCGGCCTTATATCACCGGCGACAGTTACAGGCAGAAGGATACCAGGATAAGGATATCGGGATTTTTTACGTTACACCCTGTGCCGCCAAAATTGCCGCCGTGAAAAGTCCGGTTGGAGAAGAAAGATCGCCTGTTGACGGTGTGATCAATATGAAATTCATGTATAACCGGATATTGCAAATATTGCAGAAGCATCCTGACCTGGGTCAAAACGCAATGGATACAGGCCATGTAGCGGCCGATGGTATACTCTGGTGTCTTACACGCGGCGAAATAGCAGGCCGGAATGGCAGAGCCCTTGCTATTGACGGGATTCACAACGTTAGTGAGTTTCTCGAGAAACTGGAAAATGAAGAGACTGACAGGATTGATTTCCTGGAGCTCCGGGCCTGTGATGAGAGCTGTGCAGGAGGCATCCTGATTAGCGGAAACCGATTCCTTACCGTAGAGCGCCTGAACAAAAGAGCCGCTGGTTACCGCCACCAGGAACTGAAGCCTGACTGGCAAATCCTTAACCGGGAGGATATTAGTCTAGATACTATCAGACCACGGCCCATGGAGAGGCTCGACAACGACATTTCCAAAGCCCTGGCCAAGATGGAGAGAAAAAGGAGGCTGATGTGCTATCTGCCTGCGTTCGACTGCGGTGCTTGCGGTGCACCTACATGCCAGGCGCTGGCCGAAGACATTGTCCAGGGCCATGCCCAGGTATCGTCGTGCATTTTTATGCAACAGATGATGGTAAAGACAAAGACGCTCAGCGTGGAGCACGCTCTGGCCATTACGGCAAAAATATGGGGAGAAAACCGTCTCGATAAAGATTGTTCTAAATCAGGAGCTGAAGATGAAAATAGCTGATATTGTAACGGCACTCGATCTGAATGTATTTTCAGGTCACAAGGGTCTTGAAAATGAGATCACGGGCGGATATGCCTCTGATCTTCTAAGCGATGTAGTCGGCCATGCTGAGAAGGGAAATGTATGGATCACCCTTCAGACGCACAGGAATATTCTCGCAGTGGCATCATTGAAAGAACTTTCGGCTGTAATTATCGTGAAAGGTCAGCAGCCCGCTGTCGATACCATGGAAAAAAGCAACGAGGAGAATATCCCCTTGCTTGGTACCCGTGGGGATACTTTTCCAATGGCAGGAAAACTTTATGAAATACTTAAAGATTCATGATTGATTACCGTGCCGATCTTCATATTCATACAGTGCTTTCCCCTTGCGGAGACCTGGAGATGAGTCCGGCAGCCATAATACACGAGGCCTGCCGGAAAGGGATTGACATTATTGGTATCAGCGATCATAATTCGACCAGGCACGCGGTTATGACAGCAGAGATAGGACGGGAAAACGGCATTTTCGTTCTTCCCGGTGTTGAAATTAATACTGAAGAAGAGGTGCATTGCCTCGCGTTCTTTGAGAATTCTGACCAACTGGATAAGTTCCAGGCATACCTCGATGATCATCTGCCTGATATCGCGAATGACCCGGTAAAATTCGGCTACCAGGTCGTGCTCGACAGGAAGGAACGGATCATTTATGAAGAAGGCCGGCTTTTATTTAATGCCATTAAACAGCCACTTGAGCTGGTTGAACAGCGGGTGCATGCCCTGGGTGGATTGTTCATCCCGGCTCACATCGACCGGCCAAAAAACAGTATCATGAGTCAGCTGGGCTTTTTCCCCCGGGATCTTCCGGTTGATGCGGTTGAAATTTCAAGGCGCACCAAACCGGGCGAATATCTTGATCTTCATCCGGAGATTAAAAGCCATGTCGTGATCACCTCTTCCGATGCTCATTACCTTGCGGATATTGGTGCTGCCTGTACAACATTCAGGATGAAGTCGAGGAGCTTCGACGAGATACGGAAAGCTTTCATGATGCTAAATGGCCGGGAGGTTATAGCCGTATGAAGGAGATTGCCCTTAATATTCTTGATATCGTTGAAAACTCTGTTAGTGCTGGCAGCCGGAATATATGGATCACCATTCGGGAAAGTGAGCGCGAGAATGAAATCGTTGTGTCGGTTGGGGATGACGGTCCCGGTATTCCAGCAGATATTTTGCAGAATGTGGCCGATCCTTTTATTACCAGCCGCACCACCAGGAAAGTGGGTCTGGGATTGCCACTGTTAAAATACCATGCCGAAGCGGCCGGAGGATATGTAGAGGTTGAGTCACACACGGGGAAGGGAACCTTTGTTAAAGCCGTTTTTGTGAAAAATCACCTCGACCGTCAACCTCTGGGTGATATTACAGGAACTTTAAAAGTGATCTGCCGTATCGATAATGTGGACTTCTTTTTTTCATATACTACCGATAAAGGTGACTTCAACCTTTCCAGTGCCGAAGTCAGGACATACCTGGGTGTTCAAAGCCTGAACAACCAGGCGTTGCTTAGAGGTATCGGAGATATGGTCAGGAATAATCTCGAAGAGATATCGGCCGAAGGTGCTGACCTCAGCAGGAATGACGGGTAATAGGTGGTTTGGATTTGCAGAGGAGGGTGACTAAACATAACGGATTTAATGTTTAATACATCAAAAATATACTGATAAATGACTAAAGTTAAGACACTAGCGGATCTCAAAAAGATGCGTGACCAGATGCAGCAAGGGCTGAGCATTCGCGAAAAGGCGGATGACCCAGACAGTCGCGTCCGGGTTAAAGTGGCTATGGCCACCTGTGGCATCGCTTCCGGGGCGAAACAGATTATGGAATTCTTTGCCGAGCAGCTCGACAGGCGCAACATTGACGGCATTGTGGTTCAGACCGGATGTATGGGATATTGTTATGCAGAACCAACCGTGGAAGTTACCATTCCTGGTCAGGACCCGGTTGTATTCGGTTATGTCGATGAGAAAAAAGCTGATGAGATCATCGAAAAATACATTAAAACGGGAGAGCTTGTCGATGGTATTATCCCGGTGAATTATGAAACCATTGATTCAAAAGAATAAGGAGGCCAGAACATGTCAAAATACAGCATGCATCTTCTTGTTTGTGGAGGCACAGGTTGCAGAGCCTCGGCAAGTGATGCTATCGTTGAAAATCTAAGAACAGAATTACAGGCACAGGGCCTCGAAGAAACGGTTCAGGTTATCATGACCGGTTGTTTCGGTTTCTGCGAGAAAGGTCCAATTGTT
>DASQZK010000161.1:0-7690 GCA_035638735.1 Bacteroidales bacterium | reverse complement strand
CTATCTGCAGTCACAGATCGGCAATCCTGAAGGAGAAGACAAGCCGAACAAGAAGAAATATGACCCCAGGGCCTGGTTACGCGAAGGCGAGAAATCTTTGGTTAACCGATTGAGGGTTGCCTTCGACGACCTTAACTGTCTGGACCGGCTCTGATACCAGGTTACAACATTTTACCTATAGCAGAAGGAGCTGTCTCATGTAGGGATGGGCCGACGGGTGATCCGGCGGTACCTGAAATTCCCCTCAGAGAGACAGCTCCTTCCTGTTTCTGTTTTTTTATCCCAAGTCTTTTTTTAGTATTATTGTCATTCTAAACTCAAATCCGAATTTCCATGACTACCACTCCAGCACAGCGTGACAGTTTTACAAGTAAATTTGGTGTGATTGCCGCCGCGGCCGGTTCAGCCATCGGGCTGGGAAATATCTGGCGTTTTCCTTACGTGGCAGGTGAAAATGGCGGGGCTGCCTTCCTGTTTGTTTATCTCACCTGTGTCGTGATTATCGGTGTGCCGGTCATGATGTCGGAATTTGTTATCGGCCGCTCTGCACAAAGAAACCCTTACGGATCATTCAGGATGCTTGCTCCGGGTAAGCCCTGGTACCTGGTTGGTTTAATGGGGGTTGTAGCTGCTTTTATGATACTGGCCTTTTATACTGTTGTGGCGGGATGGACCCTTGAATATATCTACCAATCCTTTACAGGCAACCTGGTGGGTAAAAGCACTATCCAGCTGAAAGAGATGTTTAACAGTTTCAGGCACGATTCTGTAAGGCCTGTCTTATGGTTTGTCATCTTCATGGGTTTTACCGGATGGATTGTTATAGCTGGTATTAAGAATGGTATTGAGAAATACACCAAGGTCCTTATGCCAATGCTTTTCGTTATGCTGATTGGCATGGCAGTTTACGTGCTGACGTTTGAAGGTTCCTCAAAGGGGCTGCATTTTCTTTTCAACCCCGATTTTTCGAAAATTACCCCGGAAGTCATTCTCGAAGCCCTGGGCCAGGCGTTCTTCTCCCTGTCGATAGGTATGGGAACCCTGATAACTTACGGATCCTACATAAAAAAATCGGACAACCTTGGAAGTACCGCTATTTCTGTTGCCGGTGCCGATACCTTCATTGCTATCCTCGCCGGCATGGCTATTTTCCCCGCTATCTATGCATTCGCCGATGTGGAGCACCTGCAGGTTAGTCAGATCACCGATGAGGGACTGGTATTCATTACCCTTCCAAATATTCTGATTAACATGCCCGGGGGCACTGTTTTTTCCACTCTGTTTTTTATCCTCCTCGGGGTTGCAGCCCTGACCTCAACCATTTCCGTTCTTGAAGTTATTGTTGCTTATTTCGTCGAAGAACTGGGGCTTGTCAGGCGCAGGGCCACCGTTCTGGCCACAGCCTCAGTGTCTGTCCTGGGCATACTCAGTGTTTTCTTTGCAGGTGTATTCGGCTTCCTCAATTTTACCACGGCAAACATCCTGCTCCCGGTTGGCGGATTCTTTATTGTTATATTTATCGGCTGGTATTACGGATCGAAAAAAACAAGGGAGGAGCTCTCGAATAGCGGGAAATTGAAAAGCAGGTATGTACCTGCGTTCATGTTTATCGTCAGGTTCATTGCCCCGATTGCCATAGTCATCGTCTTTGCCTACGGGATAATGAATGCTTTCAGGGATAAGAATACCGAAACACCGGTCCCGGCTACTGAAACGGTTCAACCTGCCGTACGGGAAACGGGAAGCTGATACAACTATCTTTTTCCGGTTTTTTCCCTCACTGCAATCACACTGCAGTGATAGTCCTTATATTTGACTATGAAGCGGTTTTTAAGGGAATATTTCACCTTCAGCCGGTCCGAAGCCAGGGTCATGTTCATCCTTTCCTGTCTTATTTTTCTTTCCTTTATAGTCAGGGTGGCAGGATTTCTCGAGCATTCCGGTGATCTGCCGATGTCTCCAAAAGCGGTGAGAGAAGTGGAAGACTTCGTGGCTGGTCTCGAGCATGTAAAGGCTGTCTCATCAAAGTCTTCGAATGAAAAGCAGGCACCTCCTTTCAAAATGCCACTCAAGCCTGACCAGTTCAATCCCAACACTGTGCAGAGCGAGGAGCTGCTTGCGATGGGATTGAGTAACTTCGTTGTACGGAACCTTGTAAAATACAGGAATGCCGGGGGCCGGTTTTTGAAACCTGTCGATTTTGCCGGGATTTACGGACTCACTCCTGAGCAGTACACTATTCTCGAGCCTTATATTACCATTCCCAAAAAGGTTCGGACTCCGGAAGGGGAGGTCCCGAAAAAGAAAGAGATATCACCGGCAGAGAATTTTAGTATAGAAATCAATTCAGCATCAGGGAAAGACTTTGAAAGGCTTAACGGGATAGGGGAGGTGCTGGCAGGGCGAATCATAAAATTCAGAAATCTTCTGGGCGGTTTTGCTTCAGCCAAGCAGCTTGGTGAAGTTTACGGTGTATCTGACTCCTTGGTTGAGGTGTGCCAGGAACATTTCCGTCTCGATACAGCCGGCATCAGGAAAATATCGCTCAACGATGCTGACTTTTCCACCCTGCTGCGTCATCCTTACCTGCGTAAACCGGATGTTCAGGCGATTTTTAAATTCAGGGAATTTTCAAAGAAAGCCATTTCGCCGGCAGATCTATCCAAAGCGGGGGTTATCCCCGACAGTATTTACCGGAAAATCTTGCCCTACCTTCAAAAGTGATGACTTTTTTCACCAAAAAATAGACTTTATCATCATAAATTCTTAACTTGTACGATGTAAAAATATGTGTGGTTATAATTGTAATCATCTGTATAATAATCGTATAGATTATTTTTTCCTGCAATTGAATGGCTGTAAATTTTTTTCATTATTTTGTTGATAAACATAAGATGAATGTATAAATTTGCGGCTCACAAAAATCCAGAGGTAAGATTATGATAGTTATTCCTATTAAAGAAGGTGAAAACATCGAAAGAGCCTTAAAAAAATTCAAAAGGAAATTTGAAAAGACAGGCGTTGTAAAAGAGTTGCGTAACCGTCAGGCTTATGCAAAACCTTCAGTTACCAAAAGGCAGCAGAAATTACATGCTGTCTACATTCAGAAAATGCAGCAGGAAGAAGAGTAGAGCTGGTTATATACAGGTGAAAGCAGGAATTAATCCCAAGCGTCATTTCCTGCCTATGTTGTATAAAGAAGCTTTTTTATCATATTTGCGCTTTGAGAAGCGCTATTCTGAACATACTATTAAGTCGTATGACAATGATCTGAGTCAATTCCGGATCTTTTGTGACCTTTCTGGTGCAAGGGATCCGGAATTTGATTCAGTTATTATTCGTCTTTGGGTGGTTTCTTTGCTTGAGGACGGGATGAGTCCCAGGACCATCCATCGAAAAATTTCCAGTCTTCGTTCATACGCTCGCTTTCTTCTCCGGGAAGGACACATCAAAACAAATCCACTTGATAAGGTGTTAAAACCAAAAATGAACAAAGGGATTCCCCTATTCATTGAGGAAGAGAACCTGAATCATTTTCTTGACACATATCAATTCAGTACTGATTTCAAAGGCATTAGAGACCGGTTGATCATTGAGTTACTGTATCAGACTGGTATTCGCCGAAGTGAACTCATCGGGCTTACCCGGCAGTCGGTCGACATTGGATCGCACCAACTGAAAGTCATGGGGAAGAGGAATAAAGAGAGAGTTGTTCCATTTGGCAATGACCTTGCAAAGCTTATGAATGAATACATTGAAAAGAGAGGACATGAATTCCCCGACTGCCAGGAAGCGTCCCTGCTACTTACCGATACGGGCATGCCCGTGTATCCCAAACTTGTATATCGCGTTGTAAACCGTTTTCTTCAGCTTGTCACCACCCTCGGGCAGAAAAGTCCTCATATACTCAGGCATACTTTTGCTACTCACCTTTTAAATCAGGGTGCCGATCTGAATGCGATCAAAGAATTATTGGGACATGCCAACCTTGGGGCAACCCAGGTGTATACACATAACAGTTTTGAAAAACTAAAAGAAGTTTATAACAAGGCTCATCCAAGGGCCGATTAAGAAAAGGAGGATGCTATGAACATCAAAATTCATTCAATTCATTTCGATGCAGATCAGAAGCTGCTGGATTTTATCGATTCCAGGCTCAAAAAGCTTTTACAATTTTACGATGATATTATTATGGCTGAAGTTTTTCTGAGGTTGGAGAATGTGGGTGATAAGGAGAATAAGATAACAGAGATACGCCTGGAGATCCCGGGAAATCCGGTTTTTGCAAAAAAGCAAAGCGATTCGTTCGAGGAATCTACCGATAATGCCATTGAAGCTTTACGGAGACAACTCCAAAAACACAAGGGTAAGGTAAGGCGTGTTTGAGGGGAGAAAAATTTGAATAATATTTTTGTGTTATAATTAAAATTTTATACATTTGCAGACCGTTTTCCGGGGGTAAATCCCCCGGTTGTTCTCCAAAAGCCGATGTAGCTCAGTTGGTCAGAGCAGCTGATTTGTAATCAGCAGGTCGTGGGTTCGAATCCCTCCATCGGCTCGTATAAAAATCGTGTTCTTATCGGGCATGAAACACCCATCTTGAAAATTTTGTTCCAAACGAGAGCCGAATGAATGAGAGGTATGAAAGAAGAGTGTTAGGAGGTGGTTGAGATTGGGATGAAAAAAACAGATATTTTTTTTGCACGTTCTTAGTTTATTGGAATTAATTCTATATCTTTGCAAACCTTTGAAATTGCTTAGATAAATCAGGATATCGGGGAGATACCAAAGCGGTCAACTGGGGCAGACTGTAAATCTGTTGGCAAAGCCTTCGGAGGTTCGAATCCTCCTCTCCCCACTAAAGTGTGAATCTGGGAAAACACAACCCATTTTCACACTTAATGTGTTTAAAAATATTATGCGGGAATAGCTCAGTTGGTAGAGCACAACCCTTCCAAGGTTGGGGTCGCGAGTTCGAGCCTCGTTTCCCGCTCAGGTTCTTTAAAAAGCACTATAGGGCAGGGTTGTGAGTCCTGACATTCCTTGAGGAAGTCAGGATGCTGACAGAGATTGTCGGCATTTCGACCTGGTTTGATAAAAAATATGGTAAATGAAGAGGTACTGAGGAAGACCCAAAGGGTTTCCATGATACCGACACTTCAGGTGTGGATCTTTTCCTGGTCCGGGTTGTATAATGGCCGGGCCGGTCATAAGGACTATAAGCCGGGGTTTTCTCGGCAAGGAACACCTTCCCCGGTCACTATGGTGATATGCCGGGAAATACCGGCCGATGTAGCTCAGGGGTAGAGCGTTTCCTTGGTAAGGAAGAGGTCAGGGGTTCAATTCCCCTCATCGGCTCAAAAGGAGCAACAATGAGACTTTATAATAATTTTAATAAAAATCTATTAATTAATATTTGAGTTATGGCTAAAGAAAAATTTGATAGGTCTAAACCTCATGTTAACATTGGTACCATTGGCCACGTTGACCATGGTAAAACGACACTTACCGCTGCTATTACGCAGGTTCTGGCAAGCAGAGGTTTGTCAGAGATCAGAAGCTTTGATTCTATTGACAATGCTCCGGAAGAAAAAGAAAGAGGTATCACTATCAATACAGCACACGTAGAATATCAGACCGCTAATCGTCACTATGCACATGTTGACTGCCCCGGTCACGCTGACTACGTGAAAAACATGGTAACTGGTGCTGCCCAGATGGACGGTGCTATACTTGTTGTAGCAGGTACTGATGGTCCTATGCCTCAGACGCGTGAGCATATCCTTCTCGCTCGTCAGGTAAACGTTCCCAAGATCGTGGTTTTCCTGAACAAAGTTGACCTTGTTGACGACCCCGAGCTCCTCGAGCTTGTTGAAATGGAAGTTCGTGAACTTCTTGATTTCTATGAATTCGATGGTGACAATGCACCCGTAATTCACGGTTCTGCTCTTGGCGCACTCAACGGAGAAAAAGAATGGGAAGACAAAGTCATGGAACTGATGGATGCTGTTGATGAGTATATTCCGATTCCTCCACGTGATATTGAAAAACCGTTCCTGATGCCTGTTGAAGATGTATTCTCTATTACAGGTAGGGGTACTGTTGCCACAGGTAGAATTGAAACCGGTGTTGTTAATACATCCGAAACCGTAGAGATCATTGGTCTTGGTGCAGAAAAAATGAAAACCGTTATTACCGGTGTTGAAATGTTCCGTAAGATTCTCGATCGTGGTGAGGCTGGTGACAACGTAGGTCTTCTGCTCCGAGGTGTTGATAAGAAGGATATCAAGAGGGGTATGGTTATCGCCAAGCCCGGATCGATTACTCCGCACACCAAGTTTAAGGCTGAAGTATACGTACTGAAGAAAGAAGAAGGCGGCCGTCACACACCGTTCCACAATCACTATCGTCCGCAGTTCTATCTCAGGACGCTTGACGTAACCGGTGAGATCATGCTTCCGGAAGGTACAGAAATGGTAATGCCAGGTGATAACGTAACGATTACCGTTGAACTCATTTACCCGGTAGCTATCAACGTCGGGCTTCGTTTCGCTATCCGCGAAGGTGGCCGTACAGTTGGTGCCGGTCAGGTTATTGAAATTGTTGAATAATGACCATAACCACCTGGTTCAGGCTTTGGCCTGAGCCAGTTTTGTCTTAGTAAAGACTAACACGGGTGTAGCTCAGTTGGTAGAGCACTGGTCTCCAAAACCAGGTGTCGGGCGTTCGAGTCGCTCCTCCCGTGCCAATTAACGGAGTATGAGAAAAATTAAGATATACCTTCAGGAAGCTTATAATGAACTGGTCCATAAAGTGACCTGGCCTACCTGGAAAGAACTGCAGAATAGCGCTATTGTTGTTATGGTGGCAACACTCATTATAGCTTTGGTCATTTTTGCTATGGACATCAGTTTTCAGAATTTGCTCAGACTTATTTATAAATCTTTCTTTTAATCGGGGGAAATAAATGAGCGAGATTGAAAAGAAATGGTATGTTCTCAGAGCCATTGGTGGGAAAGAAAAAAAGGTAAAAGAATATATTGAAAGTGAAGTTTCCCGCCTGGGTCTTCAGGACTTTATATCCCAGGTTTTGATTCCCACTGAAAAAGTATACCAGATCCGCAATGGCAAAAAAATCAGCAAAGAGAGAAATTACTTTCCTGGTTATGTGCTTATAGAAGCGGCCCTGGTAGGTGAAATACCTCATATGCTCCGTAACATTACAAACGTTATCGGTTTCCTGGGTTCAAAAAGTGACGAAGACGAAGCTACTCCCCTGAGGCAAAGTGAAGTTAACCGTATCCTGGGTAAGGTCGATGAACTGGCTGCTACCGATGAAGAAATTAACGTCCCCTTCTTTGTGGGCGAAACCGTTAAGGTCATTGACGGGCCCTTTAACAGTTTCACTGGCGTGATTGAAGAAGTTAACGAAGAAAAGAAGAAACTGAAAGTTATGGTTAAAATCTTCGGACGAAAAACACCGCTGGAACTGAGTTTTATGCAAGTCGAAAAAGAAAGTTAATCAAACAAAAATATTCAATCCCGGTTGATGATTGTATATCCCCTGAATGCTTCCTATATGGTTGTCAAATGGATTGATAAACCGGTAATCTGATAAAACAATTGTAGATCATGGCAAAAGAAGTAGAAGGCTTGATCAAGTTACAGATTCGTGGTGGCGCCGCCAATC
>DASQZK010000160.1:0-2229 GCA_035638735.1 Bacteroidales bacterium | reverse complement strand
CGAAATAAATTAAACGAATCGATAAGCCGGGAAACGAAAAATGAATTTAAATTTATAAATTTGCACTTCGTAATATGGCCCCATAGTTCAATGGATAGAATGTAAGATTCCGGTTCTTATGATCTGGGTTCGAATCCCGGTGGGGTCACTAAGCCTCGTTCTGACGAACGGGGTTTTTTCATTTCCGGGAGGTCTGAAACTTCTTTATTTGGAGGATCGCTAAGCCTTCGTACCCCCCGAATCTACAGCATCTCCTTATTTCTTCCTCATGAAAAAACCCAGCCAATTTCGAAGCCCGGAAAGTGGTGTTACCTGAGTGGGGATTGGGTGGGTTGGTGGGTAGAATTCGTCATTTGCCTACCCAAATGCCTACCAAATTTCCACTTTTGATAGGCGGCCCTATTGCTTATGAATAAACGAATAGGTAATTTCAAGGAACAATTCACACCTTAAATTTTACTACAAAAATGGCTTCATTTATTCGTCAAGACAATGGATTTATCTACCTCTAAAAAATACTACCCGTTTTTAGGGCCACTTTCCTTTTCATTTTTAGTTATTTGTTTTCACCTCAGGGATTCTCCGATAAGTTCTATCCTGTGTGAGTCATGGACCAGACGATCAAGTATAGCATCAGCGACGGTTTTTTCTACAATGATATCATACAAACACCTGTTTGTATACATGCATCCTGTTGTTTTTCCGGGTAATAGTGTGTATTTTGTAAGTCTCAAATACATCTACTAACCAGTATTCTCAGCTATGATTCAACCCATGAAAACGACCTTGTTTTTTGCCTTGTTGCTCATTGGCCAGGCCGTTTACACCCAGGAAAACAAGATCACCTTCTATCCCGATTCCGCAAAAGATATCATCAGCCGCCACATCTACGGTCATTTTTCAGAGCACCTCGGGAGGTGTATTTACGGTGGATTTTGGGTGGACAAAGATTCCGGCATCCCGAATACCGGCAGGATTCGTAATGATGTTGTGGCCGCATTAAAAGAGATCGCGATACCGAACCTTCGCTGGCCGGGAGGATGTTTTGCCGATGAATATCACTGGATGAACGGCATCGGACCTGAAGAAGATCGACCCTCGATGATTAATACAAACTGGGGAGGTGTTACTGAAGATAACAGTTTTGGAACGCACGAATTCATGAGGCTCTGTCAAATGCTCGATTGCGAACCGGTGGTCTGTGGTAATGTTGGAAGCGGAACGGTAAGGGAGATGTCTGAATGGGTTGAATATCTCAATTCCGACAATATCAGTCCGATGACAAACCTCAGGAAAGAAAATGGCAGAGAAGAATCTTTTGGCGTCAGGTATTTTGGTATCGGAAATGAAAGCTGGGGCTGCGGCGGGAATATGACAGCTGAATATTACTCAGATGTCTTGCGCCGCTATTCTTCCTTCTGCAAAAACTATGGCAAAAACAGGTTGTACAAGATTGCAAGCGGGCCTTCCGATTCTAATTATCACTGGACAGAAACATTGATGAAAGACTGGCAAACCCGTCAGATGTTCCAGGGATTATCTCTGCATTACTATACCAGGGCACACACAGAAAGCTGGAGTTATAAGGGTTCGGCTACTGATTTCACAACCGGTGAATGGTTTTCAACCATGTCGAATGCGCTGAGGATAGACACCTTCATAAACCGGCATTCAAAGATTATGGATCGCTATGATCCGGGGAAAGAAATAGGATTGATCGTTGACGAGTGGGGAAACTGGCACGATATTGAGCCAGGGACCAATCCCGGCTTCCTGTTCCAACAGAACACCTTACGCGATGCAGTCTCCGCGGCTGTTTCACTGGATATTTTCAACAATCATTGCGACAGGGTAAAAATGGCTAACATTGCCCAGGTCATCAACGTGCTTCAAAGTGTACTTCTCACCAGGGACAATGATCTTGTGAAAACCCCTACCTTCTATGTATTTAAAATGTACAAAGTTCATCATGACGCCCTGCTTATTCCGAATTCAACGCAATCGGTTAATTACACCGAGGGAGGAAGGTCTGTTGCGGCCGTCCATTCGTCATGTTCCAGGGATGATGATGGCCGGTACCATATAACCATTACGAATCTTGATCCCGACAATGCCCTGGATGTCGATTGTGAATTTAAAGGCCTAAAGAAAATGAACGTGACGAAAGGAGAGATTATCACCGCTGGTCAGATGAATGCCCTCAACGATTTTGGCAAGGAAGAAGAAGTA
>DASQZK010000159.1:0-9345 GCA_035638735.1 Bacteroidales bacterium | reverse complement strand
CTCCTGCAATAAATTCCGGGCCTGTACAGAAAAGTCGTTTGTTGTAGTGGCATGCCACCTGGCACATCCCTGCAATAAACGACATTCTTTTCTGAACAGACTCCAAAATTCCACTTACTCCAGCATACGCCCCAGCTCAATCTCACCCCACGCATACGGTGGTTTGTTCGACGCCCACGGATCTTTCCTGTCGATCCACCGGATAGCATTTGAGGCTTTCAGGGTGCCGCCACTCGAGGTTACGCCGGGAGGGAAATGCTCACCTGCATCCCTGTCGTTGAAGCCGGCCGAGAACCCCATCCGTGTACCGGCATCGGGTTCACCTTTGAAACCACCACCAAACTCGCTCCAGGGAATAAACCATTCCTGAGCTTTCAGGTAATAATCGAGCTTGACATTCTCTATCTTTACGCCAAATTCCTCTCTCGCATCTTCGAATGAATGATACGTAGCATTGAAATCCCAGGGCTTTGCGAGTGATCTCCGGAAACCAAGCGGTCTTTCTTTTTCCGTGCCACAGGCCACCTGGTACTGCCGGGTGGTAAATGTCATTCCAAATGCGCGGTCAACCAGCATATCCCTGTTTTCAGGGGCACCTATTTGTTTTACGGACCGGCTGTCCATAAGCGCATCTACGGCGTCGAAATCGAGGTAGAACTGTTCATTCTCTGTGCCGGTAAATTTGTTGGGCCAGGCTACGTCATTATCGTCGGTGATCAGGAAAAGAAGGTATACGCCGTCGGCGCCATAAGCGGCTTTAACTTTCATGGCACAGTCGTTTGTAAGAACAAAGTTAAATGACGACCCGGAAGTGGCGTTACTGCGCGCCGTTTCGATGATATAATCTTTGGAATCGTCAATAAGTTTCCAAAATGAGGCGATTTTATTATCAGTGGAAGAATATTCCTTCTCCTGATCTGCGTTCAATCCGTAAGCAACCAATATGCTGTCCTCCGGATTGGGGCTTGTACATGAGATCTCTTTCCCGGCATTTTTTGACCCGGCATTTGTCTTCAAGCCGTTGAAAACAGGTTTGGGCAGGTTGGCCTTCCAACTCAAGTCCGGGTCTTTAACGAAGAAATGCATCGGTTCGCAGGTCCTTTGCTCCCCTGATGGTCCGGTAGCCGCAATGGTCAGACAATATACCTGGTTAACCTGATCGAGGGTGGTGGCTATCTGTGGCTTGTTTCCCTGAGTGACTTCACCTAACAGTGAAGCGCCGTTGAAGAATTTGATTTTTTGCCAGCCTGCGAAGTCCACCGTATCACAAACAATAGTGATATGTTCCCCCGGACGTGCCACCGGGCCGCCAAGGCTGAACATCGTGCCCGGATCGGTGTGGGGATTAAAGGTGCGGTCAAATTCCCTGACTTTGACGGAAACCGGGTTGTGATGTGTGGCCATACTCCGGTATACATAAGCCATGTCTTTGTTGAGCACCCAACCGGCGGCCTGCCTGTCACCCTTGTAAGTGTTGTAGGCATCAACATACGTCAGGCCACTGTCCCAGCTTGCCGGATCGACCAGCCATCCTGCTTCAACAGGAATGTCTTTCAAATTTACCGGACCTTTGGACGGGTTGCCGTTTTCCGGATACCTTGCCTTCACCGACTGTTCCACGAGCTTCATATACACATCGAACGATGATCCGTCCTGGTGACCTTTCAGTTCCATGGCCCACGCCCACCGTGCGTTTCGTTTACGGGCCTCGGTAACGATTTCCCGTGCCCTGTCGATGCCCCTTTGCCGCATCAAAGCATCGAATTTGCCAACGATAAAAATACCGGGGACTTTCAGGGCTTCATCGACAGGTATCTCCGGACGCCCGCCGGCAGACACGTTTGTGACAAAACAGATGGCCCGCTCAGGAGCATAATTCACGAAGCCATAAGTTGTTGCACCGCCGTTGGAACTTCCATACATGACAAAGGGAAGGTTGGCAAGCTCAGGGTGATTCCCCAATTTGGCAAATTCATCCATGACATGGAAGAATACGGGAGCGCCCTGTTCATAAGCCCTTCGTCCCGGAAAGTTGTGCAGGCCGGCCACCGCAAATCCCAGCCGCATGGCAAAAGCCCGCATATTCTCATCACGTGCAAAATCGCGACTGTCGCCGCCACCACCGCCATGACCCGAGATAAAGACCCCTTTTACGGGGTGCACTCCAGGCGGGATCCACATTTTTATCATTTGGATGCCGGCCGAATCACGAAAATCGTAGTATTCACCATCAAAGGAGATCTTGTCGCCGTTTGAGAGGGTTTTTATCTGGGCGTTAAGGACGGAGGGTATAAAGAAAAGAAGACTGCTCAATATAAACAGACAGCAGAAAATGGGTTTCGAATGTTTCTCCATGTCAATATATTTTTTTTACCTGCAGGAAAAAGTATCCCGGACGTAAGGGTTGGTAATTGAATTAAACAGGACACAATTTATAAACTTTTAAGGGAAATAACGGGAAGTAGTAAATAAATACTGTTTACATTTATTGGTTTTACAAGCTTTCTCTGATGAAAATAGCCCTTCTGGTAGGTCTTTAGAGATGTGTCTTATATTGTAAGGACATGCCTCAGGGTACGTCCTTACGATAAACGCCCAATAAACACACGGAATGCTATCCCGTATCATCAAAATACGGACTGCCCTTTAAACACTTTTACAACGACGTCGAAATAAGAAAAGCAGCCGCAAAGGCAATAATAGCATACAATTCCGGAAACACGGCAAGGATCATGGTATTCCCGAAAACATCGTACCCCGATCCGATAGCCGCAATGCCATTCGATATCACAGTCCCCTGCCTCCTCGCTGAAAAAAGCCCAACAAAACCCAGTGCAATACCGGCAGCAAGGATTGCAATACCCTGTAACATCGTCATCGTGCCGGTGATAACCCCCGAACTGTTAATAACAAAAAATCCTGCAAATCCATAAAGTCCCTGTGTGCCCGGAAGGGCACTTAACAGCATATAGTTGCCGAACGCACCAGGGTTCTTTTTGAGGGCACCAACGGTGGCATTGCCTCCCATCGATACTCCGATGGCACTGCCTATGCCCGTGAGCACAAGCATCAGTGCCAGACCGGTATATGCCAGTATAACCGGTACATTCCCGATATCCATTGCTGTATTTGTTTCCATATTGATATTGCTTTTGTTCGTTATTAGTATTTATTCTTTATGCCCGCACCACTAACCCCCGCTCTCCTCCTCCACCCGGAACGGTCTGTATTCCTTCCCTCCTCCCTCAAACCCGGCATTCTTATAAAACTCCACAAAAGTTAACCGCATCGGGTGTACGAAGGCCCCCAGTGTGGCCAGCAGGATATTCATCGAGTGTCCGGCCAGCAAAACAACCAGGAAGAAAAGCCAGCCTATCCACCGTATGTTCAGAAGCTGCAATGATATATCGTTAAATACAAATCCAAGTATGGCCGATGAAATCCCCAGGGCAAAGAGCCTGATATAAGAAAGCAAATCGCCGAAAACACCGGTTATGGTACTGTATGAATCCCATACTCCACTGCCGATACGGGTAAATATGCCTGTCCCGGGCTTATTGAGCAGAAAAATGAATAGGCCTGATATCACCAGCAAACCGTAAAATACCCACATCAGGACATGGCTGGTGAAGAGTTCTGTACCAAAGTATAGAACCATCGTCGTTATAAGCAGCAACCATCCTACAGGTGAAAGGGCATACCTGAAGCCTTTCCGGTGGACGATATTCAGTATCCTCACAAATATGCCGAAAATGATCTGGATGGCGCCTATCAGTAAAGAAAGGTAGAACATAGTGAGGGGTTCCTGCATCAGGTGGCGGAATTTCCTGATAACGGGAAATCCGGCCTCTGCACTCCGGAGCACAACCTTACGGTAGTCCGCAGCGGTGATTCCTAACGCTTCATCCACCGCAACCATAAAATCTTTCCTGGTGCGGAAGTAACTGCCTTCGAGCGGTTGCAGTTGTGCTGTCACCGCTGTTGGTACATCTTTTTCTTCCAGGTGACCAAAGCTGTCAGCCGTCAGCGTGTAACCACTGTCAACCAGGTTCATCCCGAAGAAGGTGCCTGAGAGAAGGCCAAAGACGATGGTAGCTACCCCGAAATATTGACCCAGGGTGAGCACCGGTCTCAATCTGTGATCTTTATTTAATCTGAGCTTAACCAATGCCCCCAGAAGAATAAAAACGACCCCGTACCCGGCATCGCCAAGACAGAAGCCAAAGAAGATCATAAAGAAGGGGGCGAAGTAAGGAGTAAGATCGAGTTCACTATATTTAGGCAGATCGAACAACGTGGTTATGGGTTCAAACAACCTGGTGAAAGGTGAATTGCGTAACTGTACCGGTGGCATCTCCTCTTCATCCGGTGTTGTTTCAATGGTGACCGCACCCACTTTTTCAGCCAGGGTTTTCACCTTTTCCAAATGCTCTGCCGGCACCCAGCCTTCAAGTATCCGGAGCGAATCATCCGACGCACTGAGGGTGTCAAAGTAAACTTCACGCAGGGCGAGATCACTTTCCAATCGTCTTTTCTCTTTTACCAGCTTTTCCCTGTGAGCTGTATCCATCAAGGCCAAAGATTTCATTATCATCTGCAGTTCCTGTTCCTGTGAATGCTGTTGCTCACGTAATTCGGTAAGCGAATACCGCGCAGGCATTTCCCTCTCGGCATCAATATCCACCTGGCATCCTGCGGGGGCCACAAGCATAAACCAGACTGATGCTGCAGTGCGGTGTATTTTGAATATGAAGAAATCCTCCTCCCGGATAGTTTGAAAATTATGAAGCGATGACCTGTAGAGAAAAGCCTGGTAATCCGATTTCTCCAGTTGATGAAGATCTTGCTCATTGTAGTCACCCCAGGGTTCCTGCTTTTCGATCAAAACCTTTCTCTCTTCGATGGATGCCGCAATCGACTCCCGACGGTCCCGGTAACGCTCAATCTCATCCAGGATATGATCTATACCGGTATTATCTCCGTCCTGGCGCTTTGTTTCTGCCTGCCCGGGTTCAACTTGAGCCCTTGCCCCCGCAATTATTGAATAGCATTCGTTTATTCTCCCGATCCGTACATTAATCCCGGCAAGCGACGCCTCTCTCTCCGGGCTTTCCCTCTCAATGACATGAAGCACCCCCAGCTGACCAAGCTGTATCAGAAAATCATGGTAATCGCGGTGGAATACCATAAAAGCCTGTTTTTTCATGGGCGTTATCATCGCATCATTGTTATGTAACACATTGCTTTAGCAGTCATATAATCAGCATACCTGTCATCTGTTCGTCCTTTGCCCAAACGGACAACACAACACGCCTGTTTACAACCTTATGTCTCCTTCCCTATACTATTCAATTTCACCAAAACCTAAAAATCAAATCCCTCCAGGTTACCCCCATACTTTTTACGCTATGCCCTCAGCCCCAAGACCTCTGTGCTTCTCCCTCTCTCTCCGCCCTTCTCTTTACAATCTTCTGAGCAGCCCTGGCCAGATTCTCCTCATCTTCAAGGAACCGTTTGATTTTTCGTATCGCATTTTCATACGCGGGGATCTGGACTTTCTCGAACAAGTTTACTTTCCGGGTGGTCTTCTTGCGGGCATCCTCCAGCAAGATGGACTTATCCTCCAGGAGTCTCCGTTTTACCTCCATCTGGATCAGTATTTTTAACAGTTCCACCCCTTCATAGTACCATTTTGGTTCAGAGAAAATGTTAAACTTCTTCACATCGAAAATGATATCTTCGGCCTCAGGGATGCTCACCCCGGCTATTTTACGGTAACGGTATACCACCTCATTTACCTTAACCAACGACGGATCAAACTCTGTCCACAACCTGACACCCTTGCCCTGTTCTAGCAGAAGCCGGTCAATTTCTGCAGCCAGGTTCATGGCTTCGCGCCGGGCATTTTTAACCTCCACCCGCAGTACCGACTCTTTATTTTTAAGGGTTGGCAGCGCCCGCTGTCGAATATTCAACTGCCTGTTCAGGTTCTGGAGCGATGTCTTATTATATTCAAATTTCAGCGCCATAACTTCAAATTAATTATTCATTCTCCATGAACCTAACCATGGCTACGATAATTCAATCCGTTTAATAATGCTGTGACGATCATTTAACCCGGGATTGATCACCCCGGGCTACTGATTTTTCAATTCCTTCGGGCTCTTAGCTGTCGGCTTTCGGCTTTCGGCAATAAGCAATAAGCAATTGGCAATAAGCGTTCGCTTTGACTCGTCTTCTACTTTCGCCTTTCGCCTTTCGTCTTAACTAGCCTCTCACCTCCTTCCAGTATTTCTCAACCAGTTCATCCTTAATTCCAATCTCATGCTTCGAAAAATAAGTACTAAACAGTTCCCACCCGGTATCAAGCATCTCATTCACCTTCAGGTTCACATCAATAGCGAGCAGCTTCCGGGTATATTCTGAAGCAAAGGCAAGCGTCCTTTCATCATACTCGTTTAAATCGAATCCGTTTTCCTGTTTTGTCCTGGCGTTGGCTGCATCGGCATAAAGCCTGATAGCCGTATTCATAACGTGTGGATGGTCTTCGCGTGTCTGTTTCCCGATCACGAGTTGTTTGAGTCTCGAAAGTGAACGGAAGGGATCGATGACGACCTTCCCTACCTCGGAGTCGCGACGCAGGAAGAGTTGGCCTTCGGTGATATACCCGGTGTTATCGGGTATAGCATGGGTAATATCTCCGCCGGAAAGGGTGGTAACAGCCACAATGGTTATCGACCCGCCATTGGGAAACTGCACGGCTTTTTCGTAAATCCTGGCCAGGTCACTGTAAAGCGAACCGGGCATCGAATCTTTTGACGGTATCTGGTCCATCCGGTTTGATACGATGGAAAGGGCATCGGCAAAGAGAGTCATATCGGTAAGGAGCACGAGCACTTTCTCATTGTTTTCCACGGCAAAATATTCGGCAGCTGTAAGGGCCATATCGGGAACCATCAATCGCTCTACCGGTGGATCTTCCGTGGTATTGACAAAAGCGATGATCCGTTCGAGGGAGCCTGCATTTTCAAATGTGTTCCGGAAGAACAGGTAATCGTCGTTCGACAGGCCCATGCCCCCAAGGATGATCTTGTCGGCCTCGGCCCTCAGCGCCAGCAATGCCATGATCTGGTTGAACGGCTGGTCGGGATCGGTGAAAAATGGTATCTTTTGCCCGGTCACCAGGGTATTGTTGAGGTCAATACCGGCAATACCTGTGGCAATAAGTTGTGAAGGTTGCTCGCGGCGTACCGGATTCACCGATGGGCCACCGATCTCATGTTCAGCACCTGTCAGTGTTGGTCCCCCGTCTATAGGATCCCCGTATGCATTCAGAAAGCGGCCTACGATATCAGGACCGAGCCTTAGGCTGGGTGGATGACCCAGGAAAATCACCTCTGAATCTGTGGGTATGCCCTCTGTGCCGGCAAAAACCTGGAGCGTTATTTCATCTCCCAGGATCTTCACTACTTGTGCAAGGCGGCCATTTATGAGGGCCAGTTCGTCAAAGCCGGCATTTTCCGCCCTCAACGCACACGTAGCCTTCGTTATCTTATCGATGTGGGTATATATCTTCCGGAAAGCTTTCTTAACCATTATGAAACCCTCCTTTCCTCAATGAGTATACCGAGCTCCCTCTCATACCTTTTGAATACATCACTTCCGAATTCCGAATAATTCATCTGTTTGAGCAAATTGATCACATTACGGAAATACCTGGCCACCTCCTCAAAATTGGCGAAACCGAATTCATAACCGGTGATAGCAGACACTTTTTCAAGCATATATTTCTGCCGTTCAACCGGGCTCATGCAGTCGATGGTGTCAAAGGCGTCCTGTTGCAGGATGACGAAGTCGATCAGTTCCGATTTCCACAGGATGATATGGTTTTCAACAGGCAGGCCGTCATCACCAAGGATGTTGATCTGTTCGCGGGTTTCTTTTCCCCGTACGAGCAGATCGCGTGCCGATTCTACCATGTTGAGCCAGTTGTCCGATATATTCTTTGATAGTGAATTCCTCATCTCATCATATTCCAGGTATTTCGAGTAGCTCTCGATAGGATCTATTGCGGGATAGCGCCTGGAGTCGGAACGTTCCTGAGAAAGAGCATAATAGCAGCGTGCGATCTTTTTCGTTGATTCAGTGACAGGCTCTTTGAGGTTGCCGCCGGCCGGTGACACCGTCCCGATAAAGGTGATGGATCCGCTTTCACCATTCCCGAGTACAACGTAGCCGGCCCTGGAGTAAAAGTTGGATATTATTGCGGGAAGATCCATGGGGAAGGCATCGGGACCGGGTAGTTCTTCCATCCGGTTCGACATCTCCCTGAGGGCCTGTGCCCATCGTGATGTCGAATCGGCCAGGAGCAGCACCCTGAGACCCATATTCCGGTAATACTCAGCAAAGGTCATCGCGGTATATACCGATGCTTCGCGGGCGGCAACCGGCATGTTTGATGTGTTAGCCACGATAATGGTCCGTTCAGCCAGCTTTACACCGGTACGGACATCGATCAGTTCGGGGAACTCTTTGAATATCTCCACCACCTCGTTTGCCCGCTCACCACAGGCTGCCACCACTACGATATCCGCATCGGCCTGTCGTGCCAGGGCATGCTGGAGGACGGTTTTACCGCATCCGAAAGGACCCGGGATAAAGCCGGTACCACCTTCGGTTATCGGGTTAAGGGTGTCTATTGAACGTATGCCTGTCTCCAGGATCCTGAAAGGCCGGGTTTTTTGCCTGTAGTTTTTCAGGGGCTTTTTGACCGGCCATTTCTGAACCATGTTCACCTCCTTACCATCTCCGTACCGGTTTTCGATCACAGCAATGGTTTCCGTAATATGGTAACTTCCTTCTTCGTTTATGGATACAATTTTCCATTCACCTTCCAGTGTGAAAGGGGCCATAATCTTGTGCATAATTCTGTTCTCTTTCACCTCACCCAGCCAGCTACCAGCCTTTACCGATTCACCCTCGGCTACCAGGGGCGTAAAATCCCATAATTTCTCTTCATCAAGTGGTTTGGTGTATTCTCCACGCTTCAGGAATATGCCCTCCATGGCATCGAGATCATTCTGTAAGCCATCATAATTCCGGCTGAGGATACCCGGACCCAGGGTTACCTCGAGCATATTACCGAGAAATACCGCCGGGGTGTCAATCTTCAAACCGCGTGTGCTCTCGAAGACCTGCACATAGGCCCTGTTGCCGTCGATGCGTATCACCTCGGCCATCAGTTGTGTCCCTTTGTGCTGTATCATGCATATCTCGTTCTGCAATACTTTCCCATCCGCCTCCACGATAACCAGGTTAGCAATGATACCTTTTACTTTTCCTTGG
>DASQZK010000158.1:0-6581 GCA_035638735.1 Bacteroidales bacterium | reverse complement strand
CCTGGGTATTCGGACGCGAGTATACCGACCATACACTGAAAGATATCCTGGCCCTGCCGGTGTCACGTTCCTCCATTGTGATCTCAAAGATCATCGTGGTTATTGCCTGGAGCATCCTGCTTTCCGCTGTCTTCCTGGTTTTTTCCGTTCTTTTTGGACGCATGGCGGGACTCTCGCAGTGGTCGACGGGCTATTTTGCCGCTTTCCTGTACAAGTATACCATGGTAACCTTATTGTCGATATTACTTTGCACGCCGGTGGCATTCTTCACGTGCTACAGCCGCGGACTTCTTCTCCCGGTCGGCATCATCATTTTGACCATGATCATGGCTAATTTCTCCGGTCTCGTCGGTCTCGGACCATACTTTCCATGGTCCATACCCGGACTGTTCGGGGTTTATTCCACTGCGTCAGGAGAACATTTGAACCTGGTGAGTTATGTCATCCTGGTTATGACCAGCCTGGCCGGATTTGGAGGTACGCTTGCCTGGTGGCAGTATGCTGATCACAAATAGAGAACACTTCTTCCCGTATGGTGTTAAAGTGTCAGGCAGGGATGATCGGCAAATCCAAATTCTACCATCATGAAAAGAATTGCAGTGATTGGGGCCGGACTTTCAGGAACACTTTTAATGATGAACCTGTTAAGGCAGGAATCTCACACGCCCGTTCACATTACCTGGATAGACCGGAATGATGAGAAAGATATGGGGCCTGCTTACTCGACGAACGAAAATTACCTGTTGAACGTACCTGTTCAGATGATGGGGGCCTTCTCTGAAGATCCGGAACATTTTCTCAAATGGTGCTGTGAGAAAAACATTGCTGCAAGTGATGGGGATTTTCTTCCAAGAAAATTATACCGTGAATATATCCAGGCCATGCTTGATGCTGCACGACAAGCAGAGGCTAAAAGCTGGGCGATTCACAGAATGAGGGATGAAGCAACCGATCTGGAAGTTGTTGGTGACACCTTAAAAGTGTCTCTCGAAAAATCCGGTCATGTGACGGCGGAAAAAGTCGTCCTGGCCCTGGGAAATTCTCTCCCTGAACATCTCAGCCTACCTGATAATTCGTTTATCAGTGACAGTCGCTATATTCAAAATCCATGGATACCTGATCTCCTCGATACTTTTTCACCTGTCGATGATATATTTTTTATTGGTTCCGGGCAGACCATGGTTGACCTGGTTACCGGTTTTTACAGACGAAAGCATAAGGGGAAGTTGACAGCAATCTCCCGCCGTGGCGTATTACCGATGTCACAAAAAATGAATCATCCTTACCCGTCATTTTTCGATGAGTTGGAAAACCTCCATGATATTTTATCCATCTTTAAAATCGTCAGAAAGCACTTGCGCAAAGCTGAAACAGCCGGTTATGATCCGAGGGACGTGATCGACTCCCTTCGTCCCCACACGATTGCGATATGGACGGGCCTTCCCCCGGAAGAGAAGAAATGCTTTTTAGGACATTTATTCAGGTACTGGGAGATCATCCGCAGCCGCATTCCGCCTGCCAGCAGGAAGATTGTCAATGAACTCCTGGATAAAGGACAACTAAGGATTCTGAAAGGCAGAATAACAGCAATTGAACCGTTAGCGGATAAAGTCAGGATCAAATATCTCCATCGTGAGTTAAAGACTGAGAAAACGGAAAGTGCCGGTATCGTTATCAATTGCAAAGGTCCGAACCTCGATTACGACACGATCGAAAATGGCTTTATCCGGAACCTGGTTTCAAAAAAAATCATACAATGCGACCCGTCCCACCTGGGGATCAATGCCCTTCCAACGGGCGCCATACTTCAGCCCGACGGTCAGCCTTCCGACAGGATATTCACCGTTGGCCCCACTCTGAAAGGCATCGTGTGGGAAGCCCTGGCCACTCCCGAAATACGTGTGCAGGCTGAAAACCTGGCCCGTCACCTCCTGAAGGTTTAATTTTCAAGCTAAACCTGATTTCAGAGAATTCATTCCCCGCTATGATAGCCGGGGAGCCATACTTTTCGTATTTTAGCTGCCATGAAAAGAATTTTTACTTTCCTGACAGCATTAGTTATGGTTAGTGCAAGCTTTGCCACTAATGCTACTTTCCACGGCTGCTATGCCACTGTTAAAAACGATACACTTCGCGTGGGAAATTCCCTGGTCGAACGCCGGTGGCTATTGAACGGTGGTGCACTGGTGCCTGTCAGCATCATTAATAAAAGTGTTTTTCCTTTGAGAATCACCAGTATGAAAGATATTGAAAAGACGTCTGTTTTACCGGCTTCCTATGATCTTTCCATTGAAAAGTCTGAAGAGACAGCTATCAGTCATGCCAGTCTCAGCGCAGTGATCATTTCAGATTACCCCGATTACCGGCAGAAAACCATCATATCCATTTATCCCGGATCACCAGCCATACGCATTCAATATGCTTTCAGGTTATCAGCGGGTCATGAAGCCCCGGATACATTCAGAACATTTACCCTCGACAGGATCAGTCTGCCCTCGCTTCACTATACGCTTAAATCGGTTGAGTTTTTTGACCGTACCGATGTGAACAATAATCTTGTTGATGAAAGTACCTTCCTGCCGTTTACCACGGTAATCAGGAAAAAAGGGAATGTTCTGCTGGCTACAACTAATACCGGTTACGACTCGTATTTTATATTGAAGGAAGCCCCCTGCTCATTTGTTCAGCTGAATTACCCGGGATATGATTTTGAGATAGACCGTACGAAAATAAACGTGGTGGGTTCCGGCCTGGCACCATCCGACCTGTCCGACACTGCCTGGACGCCTTCGTATTCTGCGGTTATCGGTGTCTCCTCCGATAAGTACCCGATTGAATATTACCTCCGGGCTTACCAGAAGCATATCCG
The DNA here is from genome assembly GCA_035638735.1 of Bacteroidales bacterium. Classification (GTDB taxonomy): domain Bacteria; phylum Bacteroidota; class Bacteroidia; order Bacteroidales; genus DASQZK01. The sequence goes on along the minus strand of DASQZK010000158.1, from coordinate 3,712 downwards.
CAATCATAATAACAACCGCGACGAGATGATCATGATGAACACCTGGGGCGACAGGAACCGGGATGCCAGTGTCGGGGAAGAATTCTGCCTTCGCGAGATCGACGCCTGTGTGAAATACGGCGTCACCCATTTCCAGATCGACGATGGCTGGCAGGCCGGTGCTTCTACAAACTCAGCTAATCCAAAGGGAAGGTTATGGAACCGGTGGACAGTCGACGACTGGCAGCCCAACGCGGAACGGTTCCCCAATGGGTTTAAGAAAGTGGTTGATTATGCTGAGAAGAACCATATCAAACCCGGCCTCTGGTTTCACCCAAGTAATGCCGATAGCTACCAGAACTGGCAGCAGGATGCCGAAATCGTTGCCGGGCTCTATCATGATTACGGTATCAGGTATTTCAAGATCGACGGCATCAGCCTGCCCGATAAACTTGCAGAAGTCAACCTGAGAAAATTTTTCGAACGCGTCCTGGAACTAACCGGCAACCAGGTGGTCTTTGATGTCGATGCCACGGCCAACAGCCGGGGTGGGTATCATTACCTGAATAGATACGGGAACATCTTTCTTGAAAACCGGTACACCGACTGGGGAAAATACTATCCGCACTGGACGCTCCGCAACCTGTGGCAACTCTCGGCTTATGTGCCGCCGGAACTGTTGCAGGTAGAATTCCTGAATAAGTGGCGGAATCCGGGGAAATATCCCGCCGGCGATTCGCTGGCCCCGGCATTTATCCCTTTCGATTACCAGTTTGCTGTCACCATGGCCGGTCAGCCGCTGGCCTGGTTCGAAGGATCCAACCTGCCGGACGAAGCTCAAAGCGTCATACCGGTTATTGAAGCCTATAAGAAGGTATGGCACGATTTCCACAATGGCACCATCCTTCCGATTGGCGATATGCCCGACGGGAGTGCATGGACCGGCTTCCAGTCTGTCAATAATGATCATGGTTACTTCCTGGTATTCCGGGAAAAGAACCTGTCTCGAACGAACGTATTTAAAACAATGCTAAATCCGGGTACGAAAATTTCTCTTACCATGGTCACTGGTGATGGCGAAGACCATAATGCGGTAATTAATACGAACGGGGGCCTGGAATTTTCATTGCCGGGAGTATTTACATTTGCCTTGTACCGGTATGATGTGAAGGACTTATAGTAATCCGGGATCAATGCAGGTTTTAAATACGGAATGTCACTTCTATTCAGTGTATAATTATTATACATGAATGTGTAAATTCTATACATATTAATAGAACGTATTTTAACGTTTAAAATGATGATAGTATATGAATGATCCTGGAAGGATTAAAAAACATTAGCCCGGGGTGATTAACCCCGGGTCGGGGAAGTCGTCGTATCCCGCCCTGCTAAGGAACCCGCCCCAAACCATATCCCATCCCAAAATTCTAAACCCACACTACCCAAACGCTCCTGTCACCCCGTGTTAAATATCACCCCTGCATGACGACCCTGTAAAGTCATCCGCATATCCTTCAGAGTTCTTCGCAAAGAATCAGCTTGTTGCCATCCCCGATGAATTAATAACAGACAAAATCTTTCTGATCAGGGGTAAAAGCGTTATGTTGGACCATGACCTGGCAAAACTGTATGATATAGAAACGAAGGTTTTGAAGCAGGCCGTCAGCCGGAATATTGATCGATTTCCCGCTGATTTTTTGTTTGAGCTTACTAACGAAGAATATGCCAACTTGAGGTCGCAATTTGTGACCTCAAGTTGGGGAGGTTCGAGATATCCCCCGATTGCATTTACGGAACAGGGGTTGCCATGTTGTCAAGTGTTCTTAATAGTAAACAAGCCATTAAGGTCAATATCCAGATTATGCGGGTGTTTACCAGGATCAGGGAGATACTGATGGACAACCTGGGTATCCGCCTTGAGATAGAAGAGATCAAAAAGAAGCTTGATAACCAGGACAGGAACCTCATTCTTGTATTCAGTTACCTGGATGAGTTAATTGAAAAAAAGGCACGATGATAAGATCATGCCTTATTAATGATCCTCCTCACCTCCCTTCACTCATTACTAACAGGAGCTGGATCGCCATTCATTTTCAATAAGTTAAGAACACTTAAGTCAAAATCTTTCTTCGATGTAACCGTAATAATATAAAACTTCCCCTTTGGTTTATAAACCATAAACAATACTTTATCCTTGGGATAGTCAAAATTCATCGTTGCCATATCTTTCAGGCTGCCATCCTCGAGTTGAATTTTATTTATTCATCCGATAAATCTTTTATACAATGGCGTTGAAAATACCGAGTCGATTTCTGAACGTTTCCCAGGATTTACGTTTATCTCTCCATCATCAAAATTGTACCGCCATTTAAGCACAATTTCATATAGAGTATCAGGAAATAGAATTCCGACCCTTCTCTTTTCAGTTGGATTAAAAAGCGTCGGCTTATGCAGTATGGCGTCATCAAGTACTAAGTTGGCTGAATTTTTTAAATCCCAGACATCAATTATAATATCGTGATTATAATGAAAATCTGAGAAAACGTATCTGTTATTTTGTTTATAGCTACCAACAGTAGTTCGCATACCTTTTTGCACTGAAACCGGAAATAAATAGAGATATTCTTTATATACATCCCAACTCATTCGAGTGCCTGCTAAATAGGGTTTGCTGAGAAAGTCAGCAAACCAGTTTACGAAATATATTTCACCTTTCGTTTCATTTACCGACCGGATCAGATCCTTATTGAGTGAGTCAAAAAGTTCGTGGCAACTCTTTTTCGGATTTCAACAAACAATGAAAGATCAAAAACAGGATCAAGCCTGTTGACACATTAATCATAAATTCAAGTATATATTAAGCGGTGCATAGGATTGCCGGGAGGTACTATAGAAATGGAGAATGGCCTTCTTAAAAGAAACGGTGAATATGCTTACGATTTGAATTATTAATTTTATTTCCGGGTGAGCTGACCACAGATCTAAGTACCAGGCAAGAGACTTTTATCCTGGGGCATCAAGATGAGGAAAACGTAAGATACCTGTTCATCCCGTTATCGGGAGTGCCTGTCTCTTTGTGGCGGGCGGCCCACCTTTTTTTCCCTGGAATTTTCGGTTGTAAATTCTTTGTCATGAGCAGGATCTTATTACTCTTTCGGGAAGTTCGTTTGGTTGAAGATTCCGCTCTTCACCCGCCTGAGGATTATTCGCTTCGCTCATGATCCTGCCGATAGTCCCTTCGCCCTCTGCGCTCTGCCCTCCGCCCTCCGCTGGCGCTTCGAGTTTACGGCCTTTTTTTATGCCCAAAACGGTTTGAAAAAGGGGCAAGGGGAACGATGATTTTAGTTTGGGTTATAGCATGGCGGTTTTGTAGTTGGCTATCGGCTCTCAGCCTTCATAATTCGACATTCCACTGTTCGTCTGTTCATTATTCCTCTTTCACGGGAAGATCAAAGTTGCCGGTTGGCACTCACCCCCCCAGGGGATTATTCGCTTCGCTCATGATCCTGCCGATAGTCCCAAAGCCCTCTGCCCTCCGCCCTCTGCCCTCCGCCCTCCGCCCTCCGCCCTCCGCTGGCGCTTCGGGTTTACGACCTTTTTTTATGCCCAAAACGGTTTGAAAAAGGGGCAAGGGGAACGATGATTTTAGTTTGGGTTATAGCATGGCGGTTTTGTAGTTGGCTATCGGCTCTCAGCCTTCATAATTCGACATTCCACTGTTCGTCTGTTC
>DASQZK010000157.1:0-6802 GCA_035638735.1 Bacteroidales bacterium | reverse complement strand
ATCCACATCGTAATAGAAATGAATGAGCTTATAACGTTTATCCCTCACCCCGTAGTGTCTTTTTACCATGTGAGCTGCCGGATATTCGAAATAATGATAGTAAACCGTTGTCCGCCAGTCGCCCGGGGTATTGCCCTCCAGCACTTCTTTCATAGAACGTCCCTGCATATCTTCCGGCACCGCTACCCCGGCGAAATCGAGTATGGTAGGTGCAAAATCTACGTTCATAACCATATCGGTATTGCGGGTGCCGGCTTTGACCAGCGGCGGGTATTTGATCATAAGCGGCATCCTGAACGATTCCTCATACATGAACCGTTTGTCGAACCACCCGTGTTCACCAAGATAGAAACCCTGGTCGGAAGTGTAAATAACAATGGTATTTTTATCAAGACCCGATTCTTTGAGATAATCGAGTAACCTGCCAACATTCCTGTCGACCGAATGAATGCACCGCAGGTAATTTTTAATATAACGCTGGTATTTCCATTTTGAGAGTTCCCGACCAGTCAGATTTGCTTCGTAAAAGGCTTTATTGCGTGGAACAAACGCCTTGTCCCATGCTTCGCGCTGAGCCGGATTCATCCTTCTATACCTGTAACCCCATCCCCTTTCCATTCCATTTGGCACGGTATCGGGCACATCCTGGCAAAGTTTCAGGTCCCAGCAATCAGTCATGACCTCGTCAACACGCATCTCCTGGGTTTTCGCTGCTGTTCCGCGGTTTGAATAATCATCGAAAAAATTGCCGGGCATGGGAATGGTTTCATCTTCATAAAGGTATAAGTCAGTGGTATCGGGCAGCCAGGGCCGGTGGGGGGCTTTTTGATGAAACAGAAGGCAGAATGGCCTGGATTCATCCCTGTTTTTCAACCATTTAAGTGCAAAATCCGTCGTAAGGTTGGTTACATAACCTTCAACCTGCTTTTTAGTCCCGTTTTCGATGAATTCAGGATTGTAATACACGCCCTGTCCGGGTAAAATATTCCAGTAATCGAAACCTTGCGGCTCGGACCTGAGATGCCATTTACCAATCATGGCTGTTTGATAACCGGCCTTCTGCAATAGTTTCGGGAATGTTTCCTGGTCACCGTCAAACGTGTTTTTGTTCGTCAGCTGACCGTTAATATGGCTGTATTTCCCGGTAAGTAAAACCGCGCGGCTAGGGGAACAGATTGAATTGGTCACGAAACTGTTCATAAATAGCATGCCTTCGTTGGCAATGCGGTCGAGGTTAGGTGTTTCATTAATTTTACTGCCGTAACAACTCAATGCCTGGTAGGCATGGTCGTCGGCCATGATGTAAATGATGTTCGGTTGTTCGGGGACTTTTTTCACATTGCTACAGGAGACCGCAAGAGTAGACATTCCTGCAGCAATCATCAATTTGACAGAAGGCATATTATGATTAGGTTTAAAGGTGGATAGAACAATTCAGACGTTTTTCTCTTTTTGTACCAGGTTAATAAAGACCTTTATATTTCCAGTCGCGGCGCGGCCCGATAAGTCTCTTAAGGGGTATTTGCATACCGTCGGTCGATTCGAGCCAGTCGAATATTTCACCGCGCATTTTATGAATCATCTCCTGGTGTTCCGGGGCGGCGATAAGGTTCCAGGTTTCACCCGGGTCTTCCCTGAGATCGTAAAATTCATCGGCATCCCATACGCCAGGGTGATACACAAACTTGTAACGGTCTGTTCTAACGGCGTAAACATTGGGAGTCTGTGGAAAGTAATATTCCCAGAAATATTCGTAGAAAATCTTGTCACGCCAGGTCACATGGTCGCCACGAAGAAGCGGGGCAAACGAACGGCCCTGCATCTGTTCAGGTTCTTTGACGCCTGCCAGTTCAAGAATGGTCGGAGCAATGTCGATATTAAGAACCATTTGTGGAATTTTCGTTTCAGGTTTGATCATTTCCGGGCATGACACGAGCAGGGGCACGCGCATAGAAGGCTCGTACGATTGTCTTTTGTCGATAAGTCCCATTTCGCCCATCATAAAACCATTATCGCCCATGTAAAAGACGACGGTTGATTCGAGCATGCCCTGCTCTTTCAGGTAATCGAGAACACGACCGATGCTGCGGTCAACACTCAGCAATGTTTCACAATATCGTTTATAAAAGTCCTCGAATTTAAACTGCCCGTGATACATATAATCGACCCCGTGCCAGCTGGACCTTTGATCAGCCACCCACTCGGGGACATTATGTTTACGGTATTCACCCGTTGCCGTCAGGTAATATGAATCGGGGTATGGGATTTTTTCATCCTTATACTTACCGGAATCCTGTTTCGCCGGTTCAAACATGGCGTGAACGGCTTTGTGCGACAGGTAAACGAAGAACGGCTTTTTCTTATTCCTGTTTTTGATGAAGTCGATGGTATAGTCGGTGAGAATTTTACTCGTGTAATCATCCTTTCCGTAGGTAACTTCCTTCCCATCGACGTTGAAGGTACATCCATAATACTGTCCCTGTCCGCGGAAACTAACCCAGTGGTCAAAACCTTTACGCGGCTCGGCGCTGGCACTTCCCATATGCCACTTCCCAATGAAAGCTGTTTGATAACCTGCTTTTTGCAGGTATTGCGGAAAGTAAAGGTTATCTTTTGGTTCGGGGGCGGAATTGTCCACAATATGATGGGTATGGGCATACTGTCCGGTAAGGATGGATGCGCGGCTTGGGGAACAAAGTGACGTGGTCACAAAGGCGTTTTGCATATGGGCCCCCATGGCGGCCATCCGATCCATGTTGGGTGTTTGCAGCCACGGAACCTTATTCATGAAACTCATGAAATCGTAACGGTGGTCATCGCTGAGAATAAAAATCACATTCCGCGGCTTTACACCTTTAAGCTTTTCGATTTTGATATCCTGTTTGCTTTTGCCGGGAATCGTAAAAGACATGGCAGCAAGCCCGGTCAGCAGAATGGCTTGTGTTTTATTCATGGCAATGTAGTTTAGTGGTATGGAGTGTGCCCACGTGTCGCTTCACGAGCGTTGCGGCTACCCTCAGTAGAGCCGCAACGGCTGTGGAGCAGAACCGAAACGTCACTTATTATTTCTTCTTCATAAACTTAAGATTTTTTTTGATCAACTCATTCCTTGTTTGCACAGAAGCAGCGGAACGAAGTCCGTCTTCCGGGGTGTTAATCACGTAATCGAGCAACCTGTCAACGGTGGATGTAGCCACGTGCATCCGGGTATCGGAGGAAGCATAATAGATAAGTACATCGCCGTTTTTCCTGACAACCCAGCCGTTGGTAAAGAGCACGTTTGAGACGTCTCCTACTCTCTCATCACCTTCAGGGGCCATGAAATAGCCTCCCGGGAGGTGGGTTACCTTTTCCGGATGATCGAGGTCGGTAAGGAACATATAAAGAACGTATCGCAATCCGGCAGCACAATTTCTCACGCCATGGGCCAGGTGAAGCCATCCTTTCGATGTTTTGATCGGGGCGGGTCCCTGACCGTTTTTTACTTCCTTAATGGTATGGTATACTTTCTCATCAACGATTGTTTCTTTTTCAATTTTGGCACCTTCCATTGATTTGGACAGTCCCCAGGCAATGCCTCCACCGGCACCGGTGTCTATAAATCCATCCTGCGGACGAGTGTACATGGCGTATTTTCCATTTATGTACTCAGGATGAAGAACCACGTTTCTCTGCTGTCCGCCATTGGTTATAAGATCCGGCAGTCGTTCCCATGTCTTCAGGTCTTTTGTCCTGGCAATACCGCACTGGGCAATAGCGGCAGAAGTATCAGATTCGGGAGCTTCGGGATCTTTTCGTTCGGTACAGAAAAGGCCGTAAATCCAACCGTCTTCATGTTTGGTAACCCGCATATCATAAACATTTACATCGGGATCTTCCGTTTGGGGGAGGGCGATAGGAAAATCCCAGAACCTGAAATTATCAACTCCACTTTTTGACTCCGCAACCGCAAAAAATGATTTACGATCGTTTCCCTCAACCCGTACAATAAGATGGATTTTACCATTGAGCTCAATAGCACCTGCATTGAATGCTGCATTGACTCCCAGACGTTCCATCATGTAGGGGTTCATTACAGGATCAAAGTCATACCTCCAGGTAAGCGGTGTATGTGCGCCGGTGAGTATAGGGTTTTTATAACGGAAGAAAATGCCATTCCCCGGCTTGATCTTTTTATTCTTCCGCGTGATCAGTTTCTCATGTTCCTTTTGAAGATTTCCCAGTCTTTTGTTGTAATCTTTTTTATTCATTCTTGTGAAGTGTTAGGTTTTTGATGTCAGGAATTAGCAAAGATAAATGATTAATCGGCAATTATTCAATAAACAACAGGCAAGGGAAAAAGATTTGTAAGGGCTTTCCTTTTGCAGCTGTAGCTTTTAGTTTATCTGGGAGAATTTTTATTCATTGCTGGTGCGAGCTACCAGCTAAGAAGCAAGATCGTTATTTGTAAATACAGGCGGTTTTTGGTTAAAGCGGATCAGGGTGTCGCTCAGGGGTAAAAATTACACAGTACTGTATAATTTTTACACATTTAAATGCCGGTATGAAACGGGCAGGCATAAAATGGGGATGAGTTGTTATAGGAGTTTTTTGCTGAAATAGGGTACCCTCCCCCACCTGCCAGCGCTCCGCCCCTTTATCACTTTCACCTCAAAATCTATGTGTCCGTTTTCGTACATTTTGATGAAAAAATTTTTAACACGATGAGAAACACTGTTTTTACTGATCCCACTGAAATATGACTTCTAACCAATCCAGCCTAAATCTAATACTTTTGGATACTACCTTTTGACAAATTTTTCAGGTGATGTCGCCGTACAAGATTTTTGGAAGAATCCAGTATCGTCGTTCAATGCTTCGACGCGCTGATAGCCACAGACAGGGTTATTGCAAATTGCCTTAGCACGCCGGGGGCTCCCTAAAGCGGATGGAGGTAATGCGGCGTGGTAATCAGAACTCTGCAATCGGTATAAGTGGTTTCCTTCGGCCGCCCAGCTTTAAGCTCTGGTGGCATGATCGTTGTTCAATGCTGGCAGGTTTCAATAAAGCGTCCTCTGCAAAATCTCCAGCTGCACATCTTTTTCCAGTTCAACAAAGCGGGCACTGAAACCACCTACCCTGACCAGGAGGTTGGGGTAGTTTTCGGGATTCTGAATGGCTTTTTCCAGGTCTTCTTTACCTACTACCGTAAGCATGAGTTGCGCTCCTCCCTGTTTAAAATAGGTTTGGATAAGTGCCTTGGTCATGGGCAGATAGCGGTTTAGCATCTCCTTCGAAAACTTGATATTCTGGGAAGCCCCGGCATGAATGTCACTCCGCATTTTAACCAGGGAATTTAAGAGGGCTGTAGCCCCGTTTTTGTCCATTCCGGGTGAAGGGGTATTCCCGTTGGCCATGCTGGTTTTGCTGAGCCGACCGTCGGCAGAAGCCGATGTAAAGCGACCCAGTATGGTATTCGCGTTGTTATTAATATTGACCACGAGGTAACTGTCAAGCCCTGCTTTTTCAGACATTTTCATTGTCATAACACAAACATCTTCATGTACCCGTTTCATCATGGCATCGGCCTGATCTTCGTCGTTACCATATTTGGGGACATCCAGGCAGTCCTTACGGATTTTTTCATACCCTTCGAAATTGGCATCAAGAACATCCACGAGTTCGGCGAGAGTTAACCTCTTTTCTTCAAATACGAGTTTCTTTATGGCCAGTAGACTGTCGGCAGTATTGGTATTCCCGTAGGTTTCGAGCGTTCCCCCCAGATGGTCGACACCTCCGTCAAAAATGGCTTTTCCCTTGTCAATACATGAATCGAATAGCAGGCTCAGAAAGAGGAAGGGCGAGGTTTTCCCGGCAAAATCGTATTCGAACTTTTCCTGAAGAGCCAGCAGATAGATGTAATGTTCCAGATTCCTGCTCCATGCTTTGTAGAGGTTTTCAAACGAACCGGTCTCAGATCCCTGAGACTGGTTTGTTCCGGCATGCCTGCCGGTAAGAGGATCAATACCTTTGTGGAGCACTACCTCCAGGTTTTTAAGCAGGTTAACCACGCCACTGGGCGTTCCGAAGCTACGGTGATAGATGACATATTCGCCACAACCAAAAGGGATACAATCCTTGGCGGTTTGCTCATCCACCATAAAAACCTTCATGGCGGCCGGAATATTCACATCGTCGTTATACAGCATCGGATACGTATTTCCGGTTCCAAGCACTTCAAGCGCCTTGTCGAAGAGGGTTTGTTCCATACCTTCGAAACAACGCAGGGTCAGCTGGGGTAAGACGTCTTGTACACGCCGTGTTGTTTCCATGATGAGCAGTGCCAGTTCATCTGCATCCTCCCGGTGTTTCCGGCCTCTCCCACCGATGATAACACGTCCGTCCCAGATAATTTTCCGTTCGTTGATCCGTTCCCATAGCGACGACAGGATCAGAATGGTCTTTTCATCATCGAGTTCTCCCGATCTGGTATCCCTGGCATAGAATGGCGCCAGGTAGTCGTCCATACGGCCGTAATTGTTCGAACCTGAAATAAGAGCATATAAATGTGTGAGTTGGACTGCTTCAAGGAATGATGATGGTGCCGCTTCCGAGATGTTCAGAAGGGCATTTCTCACGTCTGAAAGATACCCGTCGTTGGCAGGCGTCGACGCATCGATCATTTCTCCTGCTCTTTCGGCATAGAACAGGCAAAGCCTTGAAAGATGATCCAGAGCCCCGGTGAGTCCGAGGTAAAAACGCGTTGCCTGATTATCCTTTCCCGATACGGATTCAAGCTTATCACCCACGATCTTCTTCAACC
>DASQZK010000156.1:0-5773 GCA_035638735.1 Bacteroidales bacterium | reverse complement strand
TATCCATGATGAAATGACTGTATGCTTTTTTAACCAACTGTTTTAATAACAAACAGGGGTGATGATATGTTCCAAAGAGAATGTGTAATAATTTTACATTATGTGTGTAATATTTATACAGTTTCCGCCTGTCATGGACGTATCCGTGTCTATGATAATTCAATCCCTTTAGGATTCCGGGCCATGGTTTTCACTCTACCCGGGGTTGGTCACCCCGGGCTACTGATTTTTTAATCATTTCAGGATTATTCTTCTACCGAGATCTCCGGACGCTTTCACCAGAAGCCGCCTTTTTTAGCGCTGGTGGATCGAGATTACCTGCCACCTGCTGTTTTCAACCAATTACCGACCGTGTCCCGTGCAGTCCCGATTTCCTGTCGGGACTGCACGGGATTAGCGACTTCCTCTCCGCTCTTCCCTCCCCACCCTCTGTTGAACTAATTCCACACCGCCACACGCCTGCAAATAAGACTTTTGCGTTGTATCACCTGTTTAACAGTTCGTTTCGGTAAGTACGGCGGCTTTCTAAATTGCTGGCATGGTTTTTCCCCTCTCATTTGACATAGGGTCATAAATGGGCCTTGATACTCAGGTCTGCCTGGCGATAAAATGAAAACGATAGTGATAAAAGGAGAACAATCATGGATAACAAACAATTAGAAAACCTATGCATTAACACGGTACGAACGCTGGCTATGGATGCCGTACAGAAAGCCGGATCGGGTCATCCGGGAACGGCCATGGCTCTGGCCCCGGCTGCTTATGTGCTGTGGGATAAGATTATGAAGTATAATCCGAAAAACCCGGTATGGTTCAACCGGGACCGTTTTGTTCTTTCAAACGGACATGCGTCTATCCTCCAATATTCGATGCTTCATCTTACCGGTTATGACCTGCCACTCGACGAGTTGAAGCAGTTGAGGCAATGGGGCAGTAAAACTCCGGGTCACCCTGAATACGGTCTCACCGCGGGTATAGAAACCACTACAGGGCCGCTCGGTCAGGGATTTATGACCGCCGTAGGCATGGCGATGGCCGAAGCTCACCTTGCATCCCGTTTCAACCGGAATGATTTCCCGGTGATCGATCATTATGTGTATGGTTTCTGCAGTGACGGCGATCTGATGGAAGGCGCGTCAAACGAAGCGGCTTCACTGGCTGGTCATTTTGGGCTCGGTAAGCTGATATTTCTGTATGATCAGAATCACATCAGTATTGACGGTAAGACCGAGATCACCTATTCCGATGATGTGCAGAAACGTTTTGAAGGATATAACTGGCACGTGCAGGACCTCGGAGATAATGCCAACGACACAGAAAAAATATACAATGCCTATAAAGAAGCGCAAAGCGTGAAAGACAAGCCTTCACTTATCATTTTACGGTCCCATATTGCCTGGGGGGCACCCGAGAAGCAGGATACACCCGAAGCCCACGGTTCAGCGCTGGGCGAGGAAGAAGTGAAAAAGACCAAGGAAGTTTATGGCTGGCCGCCTGATAAAACATTCTATATCCCCGATGAAGTGAAGGAATACATGGAGAAAGCCGTTCCGCGCGGACAGAAAGCGGAAGATGAATGGCAGGAACTCTATGACAATTACAAAGAGAAGCACCACCAGTCGTACGTTCTGCTCGAAAAAGGCAGAGCCCTGGAGCTGGAAGACAACTGGGACGCCGATATTCCCGAGTTCAAGCCCGCCGACGGGCCGCTGGCAACCAGGAAAGCTTCGGCCAAAGTCATTAATGCCTTTGCCGGACATATTCCCTACCTGCTTGGGGGCAGTGCCGATCTGGCATCATCGACCAAGACCCTGATGGACGATTCAGGTTATTTCGAGAAAGAAACATATCAGAACAGGAATGTGGCCTGGGGTATCAGGGAACACGGCATGGCAGCTGCCACCTCGGGAATTACCCTTCACGGTGGCTTAAGGGCCTTTGCTGCCACTTTCTTTATCTTCTCCGACTATGCCCGTCCGGCAATACGACTGGCAGCATTGATGGAGATCCCGACTATTTATGTGTTTACACACGACTCCATCGGCCTTGGTGGTGACGGTCCGACACACCAACCCGTTGAGCAACTGGCCTCGTTCAGGGCGATGCCGCATATCTACGTTTTCCGCCCGGCCGATGCCAACGAGGTGGCTTATACCTGGCGTGCAGTCCTCGAACGTAAAAAAGGCCCTTCCATGATGGTCCTGTCCCGCCAGGGAATACCCGTTTTCGACCGCCAGAAATATGCAGGTGCCGAAGGTGTGCGTAAAGGGGCCTATGTCATATCCAAAGAACAGGGCCGTAAGCCCGATGTCATTTTGATCGCTACCGGTTCGGAGGTTTCTCTGGCACTCGATACACAGGAAAAACTCAATGAGAGGGATATCGACGCCCGCGTGGTGAGCATGCCGTGCTGGGAACTGTTCCGTGAACAGGACCAGGAATATCGCGACACAGTTCTTCCACCCGATGTTCATGAGAGAGTCGCCGTTGAAGCAGCCTCTTCATTGGGCTGGAAAGAATGGGTAGGAGACCGGGGAACCATATTATCGGTCCACAAATTCGGCGCCAGTGCACCATATAAGGATAATTTCGAACACTATGGTTTTACCGTCGACAACCTGGTTAAACTGGTTCAAAAGTCATTAAAAATAGCACAGTCATGAGAGTAAGCATTGCCAGGGATCATGCCGGTGTCAGGTATGCCGGCCTTCTGAGTGAAGAAATCGTAAACAGGGGATACGAACTGGTACCCCTCAATCCTGATATTGCCTTTGATGATTATCCTGATGCTGCAGAAGTCCTGGCATCAGCTATACATGAAGGCCGGACTGACCGTGGTATCCTTATCTGTGGAAGCGGAGTAGGCGTTTCTGTCGCAGCCAATAAATTTCCCGGCGTACGGGCTGCTGTCTGCCACGACTGTTATTCGGCTCATCAGGGAGTGGAGCATGACAAGATGAACATCCTATGTATAGGTCAACGGGTGATAGGTGAGGAGCTGGCCCGGGAAATTGCCCAGGCTTTTCTAAGCGCCGAACCTTCATCCGAAGAAAGACATGTACGCCGGTCGGAAAAAATTGACACCATAGAGAAAAAACATTTTAAATAAGGAGAAAAATAATGGAAAAGTTCAATAAACTGCTCGAATACGGACAAAGTTACTGGCTCGACAACCTGTCGAGGGAAATGATTGAAAACGGCGAACTGAAAAACAGGATAGAAAAGGAAGGACTGAGAGGTATTACTTCGAATCCCAGTATTTTTAATAAAGCCATGACAAAAGGGGACATCTATGATGATCACATCAGGGAACTTGCGGAGAAGGGCAAGACACCGGAAGAGATCTATGAAGCCCTTGCCATCAAAGACATACAGGACGCATGCGATATGCTTCGTGCAGTGTATGATTCATCCGATGGCAGCGATGGTTTTGTGAGCCTGGAAGTATCGCCTCACCTGGCGCGTGATACGGAAAAGACTATGGACGATGCCCGTCGCCTTTTTAATACGGTCGACCGCCCGAACTGTTTTATCAAGATCCCCGGGACTGATGAGGGATTGCCGGCCATTGAGGAGATGCTCTACGAAGGTATTAACATTAATATCACCCTCCTGTTTTCAATCGGGAGTTATGAAAATGTGGCCAAAGCCTACCTGAGGGCTCTTGAGCGACGTGTTAAGGAAGGTAAAGCGGTGAACAGGATCGCCTCGGTAGCGAGTTTCTTCCTCAGTCGTATCGATGTCCTTACCGATCAGATCCTGCATGAACAAATCATCCCGGATCTTGACGGTGAGAAGAAGATCCTGGCGGAAAATCTGCTCGGTGAACCGGCTATTGCCAGTGCAAAAATTGCGTACGAAAGTTTCCAACGAATTTTCAGTGGTGAACGGTGGGAAAAACTGGCAGCAGAAGGAGCCAGGGTTCAGCGCCCGTTATGGGCCAGTACCAGCAATAAGACCGAAGGCTACCGCGACACCAGGTATGTTGAGCCACTCATAGGTCCGCACACGGTAAATACAATGCCCGACAGTACCATTGAAGCCTTTAAAGACCATGGCATACTCGAACCCAATACCATCACCAGGGATGTTGATAAGGCTCACCGGATATTCACCGATTTGGAACGGGTAGATATCAGCCTTAAAAAGGTAACCGATCAACTCGTAGATGAAGGCATTGACAAATTTAACAAACCTTATGATAAGCTGCTCGAGAATATTAAGAAGAAGTCGGAGCAGGTTATGCAATAGAACAAGAAAAGAAAACAGCGAACGAGAGACAGGGAACTGTCTGACTTGAATACCGGCCGTTTCTCATATACAAGTGGTAAAAAATAAATCTTTTATGCAATGAAAAATAATCGCACGATCAGGGCAGTTTTTTTTGACGTTGGAGGCGTATGCCTCTCCAACGGCTGGGATGAGGCTTCCCGCGAGAAGGCCGCCAGCGTTTTATCCTTGAATTTCGGGGAAATAGAAAAACGTCATACTAAATATTTTGAAGACCTTGAAAGAGGTGATCTCACCCTTGAGGATTATATCGATGACGTCTATTTTACCGATGAACGGAGTTTCTCAAGGGAAGATGTCATCAGGTTTATGAAAGACCAGAGCCGGCCGTTCGAATCCACGTTTGAGGTCCTGGATATCCTGAAAAGTCAAGGGAAATACCGGCTCTCAACCATTAATAACGAATCGTTCGTGTTAAACAAATTTCGGATTGAAAAATTCGGACTGGCACGCTACTTCGATTCGTTCTTCAGTTCAAGCTATCTTCACATGCGCAAGCCTGAAGGACGCATCTTTAAAGCTGTGTTGCATATCACGGCACTCGATCCGGATGAATGTCTATATATAGATGACCGTATTGAAAACATTGAAGCCGCACGTTACGAAGGTTTTAACTGCATTCATCTTCCTGATCCCGGAGAATTGAAAGGCAGATTAAAAGAATTACAGATCATATAAATAAAACGAAGTCATGGAAAAGTACGATTTTGGGCTCATCGGACTCGGGGTGATGGGAAGGAATTTCATCCTTAATATCGCCGAGAACGGCCATTCTGCTCTGGGTTACGACCTCGATGAGGATAAAGTAAAAGCACTGGAAAAAGAAGCCAGTGAGTTCAGAGTAAAGGGGGTGAACACTCTCAACGAATTTATCGAGGGACTTTCGCGTCCCAGGAAGGTGATGATGCTTGTACCTGCAGGTGTAGTCGATAATGTCCTGGACGATGTTCTGCCGTTGCTTGACAAGGACGACCTGGTAATTGACGGTGGAAATTCACATCCCGACGATACCGACCGGCGCACAAGCATGGTGGTTGAGAAAGGTTTCCGCTACATCGGTGTAGGTATTTCTGGTGGTGCCGAAGGAGCACGTCACGGGCCGAGCATGATGCCTGGTGGCGAAGGTTCGGCATATAAGGAAGTTAAAGATATTTTTGAAGGGGCTGCTGCCAAAGTGGACGGATCGCCCTGCGTTACCTGGCTGGGACCCGGATCGGCCGGTCACTTTGTCAAGATGGTGCATAATGGCATCGAATATGGCATCATGCAGCTCACCTCTGAAGTATACGACATGATGAAGAATGGTCTTCACATGGAGAACCCGGAGATGAAGTCGATCTTCGAAACCTGGAATAACGGTCCACTGTCTTCGTTCCTTGTCGAGATCACAGCCGACATCCTCGGGAAGGAGGATCAGGTTGAAGGCGGTTACCTCATCGATCATATACTGGACAGTGCAAAGCAAAAGGGAACGGGGAAGTGG